>CAYTDH010000110.1:0-11519 GCA_964436325.1 uncultured Tangfeifania sp. | reverse complement strand
TTTCAGGTTTTCCAATTTTGATGTTGACCGGGAATGCAGCAATTGTTTTGCCTGTACCGGATGTGAAATTTATCTTTGCCCTGGATGTGGAAAAGAGGTGGTTATAAAGCCCGTAAAAAAACTGCCCAAAAGAGAAGAATCCTGAGGGCAGTTTTGAAGGCTGAAGTCATCCTGTCAGCAGATTTCTTTTATTCGGGCAGGTGTTCAATTTTTTTGATTAATGCCTGGAATCGGTCCCCTGCATCTTCCGATTCTTTTTTGATGGTCATGATGAACGCATTGGTTTCATAGTGGCCCCTGATATTTTCAAAATCAGTTTTTTTCTCTGCTTCATTCCCGTCGAGGCCGAACCCGATATGGCTCAGCGCGTCAAATTCTTTTTCCGCGTCTTTAAGGATCATGTTATTAAATTTCACCACGCTGTTTTTCCAACCGGAAATCAGGGAGATCAATTGTTCTTTGGTCATCTGGTTCATATCTGTTTGCTTCCATGAATTCAGGGTATGGGCACACCAGGACCATTCCTCATTCACATAATGCCCGTGCATTTCCTGCAATTTTGCCTGGAGTTCTTCTACCGTTGTTACTTTACCCTCCGTGATGTTGTTCATCAGTATTTCCACATCTGATTTCGGAGACAGCATCCCTGCCATATCCACCCAATGGATGCCTTTTTCGCTGGCAGTATCCGGAGCGAGAATTTGACGGATGTCTTTCATGCTTTTAAAGGAGGAATTTTCGAGAAGGCAAACCAGCGAACCGGTCAGGTAGACTGTCAGGGCCAGCTCATAATACCTTTTGGCGGTACGAAGCATAAGCCTGTTGATATGCAGGCCCTTATGTGAGACAAATTCCCGTGTTTTAGGAGTCGTCTCATGAAGGTGTTCCAGGTGTTTTATCCCTTTCAGGATTTTCCCGGCGGTATAAGGATTTAAAAAATGGAAATGGATGAGATCGCGTTTTTCCGGGTCCTTCCGCCGGTCGCGTTTCGGCCATTTTTTGTTGTCCCGGGCTGTTCCTACGGTAAAAAGGTTCATAGCAGGAGTGAGCACACTTTTTCCCCCTTCCACAGAAATATAGGAAAAAGGAAATTCGGATGCATCAAAATTGCCTGCATGTTTATCCATAACCACCGAGAAAGGCCCAACCCTGCATGGCCAAAGCATATAAGAGAACGATCCGGTTTTGCATCCTCTTTCAACGATTCCCTGGTGAATAGGCCCCAGTTTATACATGTGGTTGCTTTGGTTTGTTCCGCTTCCTGCATTGTAAAAGGAAAACAGGCCGGCGATAAGCAGTGTTGATTTATGGTGGGTTACTGTGTATGGGCCTGCAAAAATACTGCATGCTTCGCCATGAAAGGCTTCACAATTGGCAAAAAACACTGAGTTTTCTGCAGAGAATTGCCTGCCGATTTGTACTCCCTGTCCTACAAATGAAGAGGAAATAATGGCTCCACCGTCAATAGCGGAGCCTGAAAGGATAATGAAATTACGGGCAGAAACATTTTCCCCGATGAACACCGGAGCAGAAGCATTGCCGGAGATGGTTCCCTCTTCAAGCAGGGAAGCTCCCCTTATGGTGGTATCAGGACCTACGTTGACATTCCGGATGGTTTTGGTAAACAGGATTTTTGATTTAGCTCCCACCTTTCCTGTTGCCGAAGCACATGTCTGCACATAACGGTCAATCATGGCTTTCAGCTTTTCAGTGAACGCATTGTCATGCCGGTAAAGCACCATTAAATAGGCAATCTGGGCAGTAAGCCGGTCGAAAATGGGAAGTTCACGCCCCCCTCCTTCATTGAGGACATCAATTTCATGACCGTTTCCAAAGGACGTTGTTTGGGTAACCTGAAGGGTGCCCACCTGTTCAATGGTCACCTGGTCGCCAATGGTGTAATTGGCCAGGGTTCCCACATCAGACAAAAACACCTCGTTTCCGATGGTGCAGTTGTGGATGAAACAATTCCTGATACCAGCGGGCTTTGCAATGCCGTTTTTTCCGGGCGTAGTGCCGCCGTTTGTTCCCAGCTTAATGTTCCCGCTGAATTTCACATCCTGAAGCCGGCCAGCCACAAAGGGATCCATCACTTCAATGTTTTCCCAGTTTTCGGACGAACATCGCTGAAGTTTCAGGATTTCAATCTCCTGCTTTGAAAGAGGACGGCTCATTACTAAGGTAATTCCGGGTTTTTCTTCAGTTCTTCTTTCTCAATATCCTTGTAATATTTTACAGTTCCAACTTTGAGTTCCATGGTAGCATCCTCATCGCAAACAATTACTCCTTTGGGATGGAGTTGCAAAACGGAAACGGTCCACATATGGTTTATTCCCTCTTCCACAACCTTTTGCAGGGCCCGGGCTTTGTTGTACCCATTTATGATGATAATGACCTCTTCGGCCTGCATCACGGTATCCACCCCAACGGTCAGTGCTGTTTTGGGTACTTTCTTTATGTCGTTGTCAAAGAATCGTGAATTGGCCAGAATGGTATCGTAGGTCAATGTCTTGATGCGGGTTTTTGATTTCAGTGACGATCCCGGCTCATTGAAAGCAATATGCCCGTCGGGTCCAATTCCTCCCAGGAAGAGGTGAATGCCACCCATGCTTTCAATTTTCTTTTCGTAGGCTTCACATTCTTTGTCGAGGTCGGGAGCATTTCCGTTGAGAATGTTTATGTTCTGGCGTGGAATGTCGATATGGTTAAACAGGTATTTATCCATGAAATAATGGTAGCTTTGTGGATGGTCTTCGGGAATTCCCACGTATTCATCCATGTTAAAGGTCACCACGTTTTGGAAAGAGAGTACCCCTTGTTTTACGAGTTCGATTAGTTCCGTGTAGGTCCCGATGGGGGATGAGCCAGTGGGAAGCCCCAAAACAAAAGGTTTATCCGGAGTTGGATCGAACTCAATGATTTTCCGGGCAATGGTGTAGGCAGTCCATTTACTGAGCTGCTGGTAGTTTTCATGAATCAGTATTCTCATAATTTCACTTTTTAGATGTTATTATTCCAAAATTATTTCCGTGTCTGCAATATAACAACCTTTTCCTTTTTCAAGCACAATAAGCGGATTGATATCCAGTTCTTTTATGCCGGGACAATCGACAGCAAGCCTGGAAAGCTGAACGATTGCATTGGAAAGAGCTTCGATATCAGATTCTTTTGTTCCTCTGGATCCGGTGAGTATTCCTGCTGCTTTAATTTCGTAAATCATCGCCCTGGCGGTTTGTTTATCCACTGGTGCCACCCTGAAACTGACATCCCTGAAGATTTCAACAAAGATACCTCCCATGCCGAACATGATAACGGGGCCAAAAGAGGGATCTTTTTTGATGCCCAGAATGACTTCAATACCTCCCTGAATTTGTTGCGAGATTTGGATGCCCCGGATGGTTGCTTCAGGTTTTTTCTTCATCACATTTTCCTGTATTTGATGGAATGCATCCTCAGCCTGAGCCGCCGATTCCACGTTAAGAACCACTCCTCCGATGTCAAATTTATGGATAATTTCGTCTGAGATAACCTTCATCACTACAGGAAAACCTGTTTCCCCGGCCATAGCTGCAGCTTCCCGGGCCGAGTTGGCCTGTTTTTTTCCGATTACCGGAAGGGCATATTCCTCCATGAGGAGGGAGGCGTCAAATTCATTAATATATTTTTTGTTTTTAGCCCGCATAGACTCAAGAATTCCGGCTGCAACCTTATTGACTGGTTGTTGTGAACTGAGGAACGCGGGTTTTTGGATGCTGATGTGGTGATTGAAATCATACACCGTAAAAAAGGGTTTGCACATCGATTCTGGAAGGATGTAATGCGGAATATCGCTGTGTTCGAGGATTTGAATTCCGCTGGCAACATCAGCCTGGCCCATAAAAGAGGTGTAGATTGGTTTCTCGAACTGGCTGGCCACACGGGCTATTTCTGTGGCAATGGCATCGATGTCGGTCATCGATTGCGGGGTAAGAATCACAAAAACACCATCCACATTTTCATCCTTAAAAGCGGCAGAGATGGCAGCAACATAGCGGTCGGCCCGGGCATCGCCAATTACATCCACCGGATTGTTAATATTCGCAGTGGTGGGGAGGCTCCGTTTTAGCGCTGCGGTGGTGTCTTCATGAAATCTGGCCAGTTGCAGTCCTTCCCCTACCGCAGCGTCGGTAGTTAAAACTCCGGGACCTCCGGCATTGGTGATAATGGCCACACGGTTTGAGCGCGGAGCCGGCTGGTAAACAAATGCTATGGCGATGTTGAACATTTCCTCGATGTTTTTGCAACGGATAATGCCGGCCTGTTTTAATGCGGCATCGCAGATTTCATCTTTTCCGGCAAGCGAACCGGTATGTGAAGCAGCAGCCGAAGCGCCTTCTTCCGTTCTGCCCGATTTCAGGATGAGCACCGGCTTATGGCTTTTTTCAATGACTTCCCGGGCTGCTTTCATCAATCCTGGTCCATCGGTAATTTCCTCGAGGTAGAGCAGGATGACTTTGGTTTTTTTATCCTCCATCAGATAGTACAGAAGGTCGATTTCAGAAACATCTGCTTTGTTCCCGAAACTAACAAACTTGGAAAAACCAATGTTTTTTGCGCGGGCATAATCAAGAACTGCCGTGCAAAGGGCACCACTTTGTGAAAGAAATGCAATACCTCCTTCAATGGGGTATTTCCGGGCAAAAGAAGCATTGAGCCGTGATACAGGGTCGGTGTTAATGATTCCGAGGCAGTTGGGGCCAATGAACGAGATGTCGTATTTTTGGGCAATTTCAAGCAGCTCTTTTTCTTTTGCCAGGCCTTTTTCTCCCACTTCCCTGAATCCTGCAGAAATAATGATCACTGATTTTATTCCTTTCTGGCCGCACTGCTCAAGGGCCAGTTTGATCACTGAGCTGGGAAAAACAATAACCGCAAGGTCTACTTTGTCGGGAATGTCGATGACGTATTTGTAGGCCTTTACCCCGTTGATGGACTTTTCACGAGGACTGACCGGGTAGATCACTCCTTGAAATCCGGCCTGCAGAATATTGACAAAAATATCTCCGGGTACGGTTCCTACCATTTTATTGGTGCCTACCACCGCCACAGATTCGGGGTAAAACATCATGTGCAGGTTTTCTTGGTGAAGGTTATTGCGGTCTTTCATGGTAATTGAATTTTAAAATATTTCTTACTCAGGAAATGGCTCCAATGGTTGTAAAAGAACCGGAAAAACATAAACCGGCCCGAATCGGGAGAATCTTTAGACCGAATGATTCTGCTGTTCGAACTGGCAACCTGCTATTCATGGCTTGTTTCAAACTGATGCGGCAAGATAACCGCTAAAGGTAGGTGGAAATAAATTCAACCGCACCACCAATGGTCTGTACTTCCTGTGCTTTTTCAACATCCATCTCAATTTCAAATTCTTCTTCGAAGGCGGCAATCAACAACATACTTTGCATGGAGTCTGCCCCCAAATCGAAAATGAAATTGGCATCGTCGGTGATTTCCGACTCATCAATCTTCAGAACACGAGCAACCACTTTCTTAATGCGGCTCTTTATTTCTTGTTTTTCCATAATAGGTATCTGTTAAAATGGCGAAAAAGTTTTGAAAAATATTTTTTTCTCGGAAATGTCTTATTAAAAATATTAAATTTAATGGTGGAATGCAAGCCTTGAAAAATGGTTTAAAACATATGAATAAATGTAACCATTTTAAAAAGTGGCCGTTTGTTTTTCCAGATTTTTCCCTGAGATGGAATTGCACCGGTTGTGGAATTCCATTCTTTTTTTTGCAGGAGTAAACGTGGATATTCTTTCCACCGATGGAGTGCGAGGGCTGTCAATTGCTTCGCTTCTACAAGAAATCCCTGGTTTCATGGGCATTTGTTGAAACCAGGGATTCGAAATTTTCGGGGGAAGGAATAGGGAGATTAAAAAATGCCTTCCATGGATTTCCCTAGCTTAGAAGCTTCTTCAAGGAAACTTTTCACATTCAGTTCGCGGGTATAAACCATGCCATGCGTAGCTCTTAAGAGGGGAGAGCTGTTTTGGTAGAAAAAGTTTTTACCCAGGAGGTACTGAATTTGTTTATGTTGTTCGAACCAGACCCTTTGGGTCAGTTCACTGAATTTGCCATCATGCTGATAGCTTGGGAAAGAGGCATTTACCTGGGTGACATAACACTCAGAGAATGATTTGTTCAGGGTCGCCAGTGAATTCAGTGAAACGGGGATAATTACTTCCACATCCCATGGATTATACCTGAACCAAACATTCCGGTAACCTACGATGCGCAGGTTACTCAAATCTTCTTCTTTATCCCATTCTTCCACGGCACGTGCTATGGCCTGCAAGACTTTGTAGTGAGTATCAGGCCCGCTGCCTTGTGGGTCCATGGCCAGGCTGATGACAGTGGGTTTATATTTTCTGAAATCTTCGAGGATGGGCAACACATCTTTTTCCATATCGGGCTGACTTCCCATGACGTTATTCTGGTAAAAACCAAGACGGAGGTGATGTACATTCTTCACCATGATGCCGTAATGCGCCCAAACCAATTCCTCTTCCAGTTCGCGGATCATTCCCTTCAGTTTTTGAATTTTGGGAGGATTTTTGCTTCCGTCATAACTGTTGTTCAGTGATGCGAGGACTTCGTAAATGGCTTCCCGCAATTCATCTTTGTTATTAACACCCCAGATGGAAACCAGTGCCCTTACAAGGCGGTGGCATACTCCCCGTCTTTTTTCTTCCGGGTTTTGGGCGGCGATGTTGTCGAGGTAATGGTAAACATCTTTGTCCCATTTATATTTATAGCCATCTTTAAAGAAATCGGGATAATCCACCATTTCGATGTCTCCCTTGTTCAGAAGGTCTTTGGTGTCGATAAGCAGGTCGTAAAGGAAGCTGTTGGTAACAGCGGTAAAACCTGAGGTTAAAACTGAGAAATGCATTTCATTGCTTCCTTCCCTTGATTGCCGGTTGGTAACGGGCATTATTCCCAGCATGATGTCATCGTGGTGCGGGCCGGTATGGTAATAGACCTGGTTGGTCTCTTTTTCCATTCCCCGGTTAATTTTTGCGGTTATGGAATCGATTACCGATTGTATGGTATGATTGCCCAGGTCGGGGATTTGGCTGCAGTATTTGTCTGCTTTTAGATCTTCCAGTTCGAGCTTGTTGCCAAATTTGTTGATTCGTTTGCAGAGTTCCATCACTGCCCGTTCGGTTTTCTGGTGGTTCCACGGACCTGATTGGTAGTAATTATCTATGGCATCTTCCAGCTTTACGGCTGCACCATCGGTAAGGTAGAAACGGCTGTTGGGCAGCTTTTGCAGTGAGGATGCAGGATACAGAACGTCAGGTGCATTCTCCAGTGAATCTTTTATTGTTTGGGCAATGGCTTCTCCTGCGGCATAGATAATGGCTTTGTTATCGGGGTTGAAGCTGAGGGTTCCCAGTCCGATGGTAATCACCAGGCGGTTTCTCGACACCTCGATTCCTCCCAGGTCGGTTGCCGTAACGGCCTGTGTTTCAAAATTGGTTTCGGTTAGCCTTGTGGATGAGAAATGCTGGCTTCCCCGGGTATTAAAAGCAATATGCCCGTCGGGACCGATTCCGCCAAGGAAAAAACCGATACCTCCCTTTTCCCTGATTTTATTTTCATAAAGGGTACACCACTGGTCGATTTTGAAAATGGATTGTTGTTGCAACTGTTCCTGATGCGTTTTTGCTTCACGGTAACGGAGCGACAGGTCAATTTTGGAATCGGGAAAAATCTCAGAAAAATGTTTGTTCCGGGCAAGCAAAATCTCATCTGAATTGATGAGGAGGGCTTTGTCGGGGTTGAGGCCGAACCCTTCAATATAATTCTCTTTGACAAAGTAATAGAGGCTGTTGTGCTGGCCCGAATGAATGGGGTAAAATTCCCCCATTTGCACAAGTTGCAGTTCTTTCAGGTCGGGTTTTTTAACCTCTTTCATTCCATATTTTTCAAGAATATCCTTCCCCTTTTTATTGCTCCAGTTATCAAGGATTAAATGGGTGAACTGAATGAAATACTGGGCGGTTTTTCCGGTGGGCAGGGCAACCACCCCTTCAGGATTCCGGGAAGCCCACTCCAGGAAGCTTAACGCGGAAAGCAAACCCAGTTTGGGAAAGCTGTCAACAGCAATATAGGGCATGCGGGTGGATATTTTCTGTAATTTCGATTCATTGAAAAATGCTTGTTCTGCATTCGAAAAATTTAACTTCATGGTATATCTTTTTACATGTTATTCGTTTTGAACCTCTGTTTTGGCTTGGAAAATGCAAAGCACAGGTTATTTTTTTTGTGATGCTATTCGCTCGAGTGCATAAGCTGCAGCTCCCATTGGGCCGGCTTTTTGACCCAGTTCAGAGAATTTGATTTCGGTATCGTTGCTGATGTCGCGGTTGCTAAAGGTGTTGATTGCCTGCTGAATGGGAGCTGAGATAAACGGACTGGCCTCGGCCACCCTGCCTCCCAGGACAATGAGTTCCGGATTAAAAATCTGTATAAGGTAGACAATCCCTTTTCCCAGCCAGTAACCCACATCGGAGAATATGGAAATCGCAAACTGGTCGCCGCGGTTGGCAGCCTGGATAACTGTTGAAATGTCGATCTCTTCCAGGTTATTACTCACCAGTTCGCTGATGAGTGAGGAAGTGCCGTTTTCAATTCCTTGCTTTGCGATGCGGGCAATGGCTGTGGCAGAGACAATGGTTTCGAGGCATCCTTGTTTTCCGCAACTGCAAAGCACCCCATTGTCCACGATGGGCAAATGGCCAAATTCTCCGGAATAACCCGATTTCCCGGGATATAATTTGCCGTTGATAATGATGCCGAGGCCCAGTCCCCAATCCGCCTGAAGCATCAAAACATTCTTCTTGTTTTTTGCCAATCCAAAATGTTGCTCTGCAAAGGCACGCAGTTTGGAATCGTGACTAAAATAGACCGGCATTTTGAAAATCTTCAGGAGTTCTTCTGAAAGGTTCCCGATTTGAGGAAAGTAGGTTTTGTTGATGCCTTCCTTTTGGTTAATGAGGCCTGGTAGCTCAATGCCTACAACCAATATCTTTTTCCGGTCGATGGAACTGTTTTGAAGTACCTCCTCCAGTTTGGCGTTGACCCGCTCAAAAAGCCGGAAATCAGATTGCATCCTGATGGGGAAAAAGTGGGGTTCCACCACTTCCTGGTTGTTGCTGTTAAAAACCGATATGATGGTCCGGTTGATGTTGATGGTTATGCCAACAACATAGAAACCATTTTCAACCAGGCCGTATATATTCGGACGCCGTCCGCCGCTTGAATTGCCCCGCCCAAGGTCTTTTACCAGCCCTTCCATTATAAGTTCCAGGAGGAGACTGTTGATTTTGGGAGTGCTCAGCTTTACCAATCTCGATAAATCCGAATTGGATAAAGGACCACTGAAGTAAAGGTAACGCAAAATCTGTTTTTTGTGCGTAATCTTTTTTTGCTCCACCCCCTGACTCTGATGGCCATTATGTTTAAATAATCTTTCCATAGTTTTTGGTTCCGACAAAGATCAAAATTTATTCGATTGAAAACAAAGGTCTTTTTAATTTTTTTAAAAAGATAGCTGGATTTTCTCTAAAATTAATCATTCCTTTACAATTAATAAAAATTTAAGGGGGTTTCTACTTGTTGGTTGGAGAAAAACCCGGATATTTAACTTGTTCAATCGTTAAGAATTTAAACCTTTAGAAGATGCAGAAAACTTCGATGATTGTCCTGTTATTTCTATTATTCGTGGCTTCTTTATCGAAGGGACAAACGCGGAAAATCATTCACATTCCTGATATTCCGGGGTTTGAGACGTTAAAATGTGATTTTCATATGCATACGGTATTTTCTGACGGTACAGTGTGGCCAACCATTCGTGTGGAAGAGGCCTGGCGGGAAGGGCTGGATGCCATTTCCATCACCGAGCACATTGAATACCGTCCTCATTCGAAAGATGTTGTGGCTGATCATAACCGATCTTTTGAGATTGCCCGGCCCCTTGCCGAAAAATTGAATGTGATTCTGGTTCGTGGAGCCGAAATTACCAGATCCATGCCTCCCGGACATTTGAATGCCCTTTTTATTCGGAATGCCAATCTTTTGGAACGTGAAGATGTTTTGGATGCTTTAAGGGAGGCTCGTGACCAGGGAGCCTTTATTTTCTGGAATCATCCAGGATGGGAAGCTCAGCAGCCGGATACCATGTTATGGTGGGATGAGCATACCCGGTTGTTAAACAGTGATCTCTTGCATGGGATTGAGGTATACAACTTTAATGAATACTATCCTGGTGCAGTTGACTGGGCCATGGACAAGAAATTAAGCCTTTTGGGGAATACCGACATTCATTCTCCTATAGGAATGACTTATAATTTAAGGGATAATCACCGGCCTCTTACCCTCGTTTTTGCCCGCAGCCGCTCGATGGAAGGTATACGTGAAGCCCTTTTCAGCCGGCGGACTGCAGTTTGGTTTGAAAATACGCTTGTGGGGGCTCCTTCGTTGCTCGAACCCCTCTTTTTTGCCTCTCTTTCCATGGATAACCGACCTCTGCGCCTTCAAAACGGGATTACCCGGGTGGTATCGATTCAGAATAATTCGGATATTGATTTCGAGCTGGAGAGGGTTCAGCCGGGTATCGGATTTGACGCCCCACAGTCTGTTGTGTTGGAAGCCCACCGGATTACTCCTTTTGAATTGAGTGGCAATTCAGACCAGGTGAATACGATGAATAACCTGAAAGTTTATTACAAGGTGAAAAATATGGAGGTTGATTCGGATGATAATTTAGTTGTTACCTTTTCTTTCCCCAATCGTTAGGCCTTCCATTTCCGTAGTACAATGAAAACAGATGAGCTCAGACCCAATACCCTAACCAACAACCAGGAGATATCACCGGGCGTTCATGTAATCTCCTTTTTACGCCTCTTTGACTTTATTCCCGGGCAGGTCATCAAAGTTGCCCTCGGACCAGAACAAATTCCCCGCATTTACAGTATTTGCAGTGGAAATCAAGAGGACGAAATCAGCATCCTTTTTAATATTAAAGAGGATGGACTGCTTACCCCCCGGCTTGCGGCTTCTGTTCCAGGCGAAAAAATTTGGGTTTCTTCTCCTTACGGGAGTTTTACTGACAATTCTGATCCCGCATGGTGGATTGCTACCGGAACCGGTATCGCCCCTTTTTACAGTATGTTCCGTTCGGGACTGGGCGGGAATAAGAAACTGGTTCATGGTGTTAAGTACCTCAGTCAGTTTTATTTTCACGATGAATGGGAATGGGCTTTGGAAGAAAATTATGTGCGGTGTTGCTCCCGCGAATCCTCTTGCGATACATTTCCGGGGCGGGTTACGGACTATCTTTCGGAGGAAAAAAAATTTCCGGATTTAAATTACTATATTTGCGGGAATGCCCTTATGGTCGTTGAAGTTCGTGATTTGCTCATTGCTGAGGGGGTTCCCTTTAACCGGATTTCTTCAGAGATCTATTT
>CAYTDH010000109.1:0-11577 GCA_964436325.1 uncultured Tangfeifania sp. | reverse complement strand
TTAAAGGCGGCGCACCACGGAGCGACGACGCCCAAGGGGCTTATCATTGCAACCGCGCCGTCGGAGCGCCAGTCGAAAGAGCTACTCCGACAGACTAAGAACTTTGTCCACCAGACAAGCGACGTGCGGCTTGAGAAAGACAACGAGACGCATATCGAGTTCGACAACGGCACGCGGATGTTTGCCTTGCCCGGGAGCGAGAAGACGATCCGCGGCTTTGCTGGCGTCACCATGCTTATCATCGACGAGGCAAGCCGCGTGCGCGACGAGTTGTACAACTCGGTACGCCCGATGCTCGCAGTCTCCGGCGGACAGACTATTCTTGCCTCGACACCGTTTGGCAAGCGCGGCTTCTTCTACCGCGAGTGGGAAGAGGGTGGCGACTACTGGGAGCGCTACACCGTGAAGGCCACAGACTGTCACCGCATACCGGCGGACTGGTTAGAACAGGAGCAACAGCGCATCGGCGAATGGTGGTTTGCACAGGAGTATATGTGCGAGTTCCTCGACGCCGAAGACGCGGTATTCAGCTGGGAGCACATCGTAAACGCCTTCGACGACGAGCCGGTGCTTTTTGACGGCCTGGGCGGCTCTGACGAAGTAGCGCCGCTATTCGGAGCATGATGGACTGGAGCGAGTACACGATCAATATTATGGAGCAGGTACCCGAGCGCCAAGCCGTTGCGGAGCTATCGCGCATGAAAGAATGGCGCAAGGCGGAGCTTATACACTACATCTTCGCGCTACAGCAGGCGGTAGTCTGGCAAGGAACTATGATACGGTGGGCGAAGGAAGAATACGGCGACGTGTGGATGGAGAACTGAATGTACGTTATCGGCTTAGACATCGGCCAACAGCGCGATCCTACCGCACTGGTGATACTCGAGCGAGTCCAGATGGTGCGCAAGGTGCCTACCATTGAAGGGCTTAAGCCGGAGCCGAACAGCATCACCACCGAGTATCACGGCCGGCACATAGAGCAACTACCACTGGGAACACCGTATCCCGCTATCGTGGAGCACGTGCGGCACATGATGGCACGCCCGGAGCTCACCGGACGCGTGAGCCTGGTGGTGGACGCAGGCGGCGTCGGTATGCCCGTGGTGGACATGATGCGCCAAGCGGACTTGCAGCCGATACCCGTTATCATTACCGGCGGCAACGAAGTTACCCGTGGCGAGTCAGGCTACCGCGTACCCAAGCGTGACTTGGTGGCGGCGCTCCAAGTGCTATTCCACTCAGGGCGCTTGAAGTTTTCCAACCGGCTACCGCTTACCGAAGAGCTCAAGAAGCAGCTGCAAGGCTTCACGTACAAGATCACCAAGAACGGATCTGACACCTACGAAGCCATGACGGAGATGGTACACGACGACCTGGTGCTGGCCGCAGCGCTTGCGGCGTGGTACGCAGAGCGACACTACGGCCACGCATTGGAGAAGCCAGTCTTCGGGAAACGAAAAAAAGAGTACCATCCGTTTGATATGCTCAAGCGAGCGCGCTAAACTATAGGTATGGAAAAGCTACACCAACATTCGAGCGCGGTGCGCATGCTCAATGAAGCATCCGTAGTGTTTATTGGGCTTGGGGGCGCCGCAAGCATTTTCGGCTGGTTTGCACCCATTCATGAGTTCGGCCACATTCTCGCCGCAGTACTCCAGGGCGGTGGGGGCCGGTTCAACGGCTGGCAGCACGCGCAACTCTGGGGCGTGTGGGATAACCTTGTGTGGTTCGTCGATATCGGCGGCTTTGCCCTCGAGCAGGCCGTGTTCTACGCCGTAGCCGTTATCGCTATCCGCAAGCGCCACTACTACCTTGCCTCTTTTGCCATTGCGCACTATCTGGTGACGGCGACGATCGCGCCGGTGGTATCGAGCGACTTTGACTACCTCCACTCCGCATGGCTGGTGGCCTTCTGGGCCGCGAGCGCGTACGGGCTGGTGCGTATCGGCATCAAACTGGCGCACATGTTTTCTCTTGAGAAACAAGCCCGGCACACACAACTCACTCACGCAACTTAACTTTCCGGCTTTGCTATGCTTCAAGCATGGCAGAGCCACTTATTTCCGCAAACAGATTCCGACGCATCGGTAACGAGACGTTTGGGCCAGGGCGAGGGCAACGAGAGCAGCAGTCAGGCCGTGTGCGCGGCCGTGGCGGCGCGCAGATGGACGTGGAGCTCGACGGCAAGGTATACGCCTACGAGCCGGACAGCGGGCGCTGGTACGACCGCAGCGACATGTCCGACGGCCAGAAGCCCGTCCGCGACCGCGAGACGCTGGGCCAGCTCAACACCATGCTTGAGCAGCAAGAGCAGCAAGGCATGGACAGCCTGCTCCGCAGTATCCGCACCGGAGAGAACCGACAGCAGCCAGAACCGAGCGTGATGGGCCAGGAGCCACAAGGCACCGTAATGGCCGAGGAGCCGAGCCGCCGGGACCAAGAGGTGCCGGACGTCGGTATGGACGCCGATCAGCTCGAGCGCTTGAGCTTCCAGGCCAACAACAACCCGCAGATACTCCAGCAGCTTTCCACCATGTACCAGCAACAGACGGGCCGTACGCCGCGAGATCCGGTCAGCGTTATCGGGTGGGCCCGGGACTTGTCCAGGCGCATGCGCGGTAGCCAATGAACCTAATATTCTGTTTTCCCGGCAAGCACTTCACCAAGAGCTTCGTGGAGTCCTGGAGCGAAACGCTTGTACTCTGCGAGCGCAACAGCATCGGCGTATCAATGGTTACCGAGTACTCCGCAGACATCTACCTTTGCCGGAACTCTATCGTAGGCAAAGGCTCCGACCGCACCCAGGAAGAGCCGGTTGTCTTCGGTGGCCGAAACTACGACTACGCCGTGTGGGTTGACTCTGACATGAGTTGGAGCTTCACCGACATTATGAACCTGGTAGAGCATGAAGAGGACATTGTGTCCGGTATCGCGCCTATCGACTTCCAACGGGCAGCCTTGGGCTACTACGCGCAGGATGAGAACGGAGACCACTGCTTGAGCTACCTATCCGCCGCACGGATCGATGAAGTGGATACCGACGAACGAGGGCTGATAGAAGTGGACTTCGCAGGCTTCGGCTTTCTCGCCGTCCGCTCCGGCGTGTTCGAGACGCTGGGCTATCCGTGGTTCCGTCATGTCACCATGCAGCACGGCAACAAGACGCTTGGCGCTGGAGAGGACACCGGCTTCTGCTGTCGCGCAAAAGAAGCAGGCTTCCGCATATTCGCCGACCCCCGGGCCAAGATAGGCCACGACAAACACTGGATGCTCTATCCGTGGGAGAGGGACAATGGACGCAGAGCAGGCTAAACGGCTCCAAGGCCGATACAACCAACTCTCACAACTCCGAGAGGACCACGAGCACCGATGGGAAGACGCCGTGCGCTATGTGCTCCCGATGCTCTCCCGCTTCGAGGGCGACGACGAGTGGAACGATGAGCGCATGGACACCACCGCCACCAACTCGCTTGCTATGCTTGCGGACGGCATGTTCGGCAACGTATGTCCTCCGGCCATTAACTGGTTCAAGTACCGCTTCGCGGACGCAGAGCTCAACGACGACAAGAACGCCGTCGAATGGTTGCAGGAATGCGAGAGCCGTATGTACGAAGCCTACCTTCGGAGCAACTTCTACGACGTTATGCCGCAGGCGATCAAAGTAGGCGCTGGCCTTGGCACCGTAACGCTCAACATGCAAGAGGACGCCGCGGAGCAGTCGGTACTTTTCACCGTCCGACACCCCCGGGAAATGTACTACGCCACCGACATGTACGGCCGTATCAACACTTTGGTGCGAGAGTTCAAGCTTACCGCCGAGCAGGCCGTAGAGCAGTTTGGAGAAGAGGAGCTTTCTCCGCAGATACAGCGCGCCGCGAAAAACCAACCCTACGACCAATTTGACTTCTTGCACTTCGTTATGCCGCGGGCCGTTCGGGACTTCGGCAAGATAGACAACACCAACTTCCCGTTCATGTCCGTCTACATGGAGAAGGCAGGCTTCAAGCTGGTAAAAGAGTCCGGCTTCAAAACGTGGCCAAGCCCCACGTGGCGCTGGGAAGTCCGCGGGGGAGAAGTGTACGGCTATTCGCCTACCGACGACGCTATGCCGGATATCAAGACCGTTAACGCCATGATGAAGACGCTTCTCGAAGCGGCGCACAAGACAGTAAACCCGCCGGTGTTCATGCCGGAGCAAATGGCTGGCGACATTGACCTGAACCCAGGCGGAGAGAACTACTACCGCGACCCGGGGCTACGGCCGTTCGTGCCGAATATCGCGGGCAATTACCCTATCGGCAAGGACCTTCTCGAAGATATGCGCGGACGCATCCGGCAGACGTACAAGACGGACCACTTTCTCATGCTCATGCAGCAAGAAGGGCAGATGACCGCCCGGGAAGTGCTGGAGCGCAAGAGCGAGAAGGTAACGGTTATCGGCTCTACCATCGGCCGGTTCACCTCTGAGTTCCTCGACCCGATACAGATCCGGTTCTTCCAGATCGAGATGGACGCCGGGAGGCTTCCGCCGCCACCGCAGAACGTGCAGGGCGCGTCACTCCGCATCGACTACCTCGGGCCGCTTGCGCAGGCTCAGAAAGAGATCCACACAAGCCAGGGCATCTTGAAGACGCTCCAGGTGGCCGTGCCTATCATTGAGATATGGCCGGAAACCCGCGACAAGTTCAAGCCGGACGTGATGATGGAAGAGATCCTCGAGGCGCACGGCATGCCGGAGAAGGCTATCCGATCGGACAAGGAGTACCAGCAGATACAGCAGCAGAAGGCCGAGGCCGCCGCACAACAGCAACAAATGGAGCAGGCGGCTACTATGGCCCAGGCGGCACCGCAGTTACAGCAGATGCAGCAGCAAGCCGCCGCGCAACAAGCTATATAGGAGTTTGATACAGTGAGCATGTGGGTACGGGATACCGTCACCGACGAGAGCAAAAAGCAGCGACGGCAAGCGGACTACCAAGCCGTTTTTGGTAACGCCTCTGGCCGCCGCGTGCTGGCCGACATATTGTCGGATCACGGATTTTTCCGTGAGGCGCTCAATGAAGAGGACCGGATACTGGCGAACGCCGCCCGCCGGATACTCCACAAGCTTGGCGCATGGTCGCCGGGCGACGAACTTGCGATAGCCGGACGGCTATTGATGAAGGAGACGTTGAACGATGAAGTCCACTGACGCAGTAGCCGTAGCGCTCGCCGACACCGACAGCGTAATTGACAAGATGGAGCTGGATACCACGAAGCTCACCCACGAGGAACGCACGTTTCTCGCCGCGTATCAGAGCGCTCTCGGGTCCGGCACCACCAAGGACCAGGACATGCGGTTCCTGGGTATTTTCAAGAAGTTCTTTGCCGAGGTAGTCAACTAACAGATGAGTGACGTAGTAACGCAGGAAGCACCACAGGCCACGGAACAGGCCACCCAACAGACGGCTCCGGCGTGGACAAGCCAGCTTGCCGGAGACCTACAGAGCCAGGACGCATTTAAGCAGTTCGGCACGCTACACGACTTTGCCCGATCGTACCTCGACCTACAGAGCAAGTACGAGCAAGCAGGCTCCGGCGTCAAGGTGCCGGGAGAGGGCGCTACCGACGAAGAGATGGCCGCGTTTCGGCAAGCCATGGGCATACCCGAAGGCCCGGACGGCTACGAGTTCGAGATCCAGAACGCGCCGGAGGACGTGAGCTTCGACGAGTTCAAGCAACTTGCCGCCGAGGTAGGGCTTACGCCGCAACAGGCGCAGAAACTGGTTGAATGGGACATGCAGCGCCGGGCGTCGGAGCAGCAGCAGCAGACCGAGCAATTCAAGGCTACCCGGGACGAGGCGCTCAAGCACCTCCAGGAGCGCCACGGAGAGAAGTGGGAAGGTAAGCTTGAACGAGCATTGCGACTGGTGGAGCGCGCCGGAGGGCCGGAGCTCCGACAAGAGCTGAACGACACAGGCATCGGGAACAACCCGAAGCTGATTGATACGTTTATCAAGCTGGCAGAGATGACCAGCGAAGACGGCATTGTGTTTGGGTCCAATTCCGACGCAACAAAGGATTTGGACTTCGCTAAGATATACCCGTCGCACTACGGAAAGAAGTAGAGCGACACGCGGACACCCGGCGTCAGCCGCAAACCTGCTTTTAGCGGGGTAGCGGGGACGCGCCGGAAAGTCGGCTGCCAACCTCGCCCACCGTGGCGGCAAACCTCAAGATGCATTGGGGGTAGCCGGACGGTACCTCGGGGGTAACAGGGACGCACGGAAGGGGACCGTGAACAACTGATACCAAGGAGGGCCGCGCAATGGCTACTCTCGAACTCGCAGACTTTCACACGATAGTTGACGTAGCGAAAGTCTACAACAACAAGGAACTGCTCGATATTGCGGAGAATCTTCACCGCAAGAACGGCATTTTCCGAACGGCATCTTGGGAGGAAGCGAACCAGCTCACTTCCCATGTCTATTCCAAAGAGTCCGCGCTCCCGGCCGGTACCTGGAGAAGTGTCAACGAAGGCATAGCTCCCGAGACCCCGCAGATGGAGCAGGGCGTAGAGCCGCTATCCCGTATTGAAAGCCGGAGCGAGATTGACGAGTACATCCTCGACGACATCGTGCCCGACCGGGATAGCTACCGCTACCAGTACGACCTTCGCCACATTGAAGGGCTTGGGCAGTCTGTATCGTCCCAGCTTTTCTACGGCAACCCGTCCGGCGACCCGAACAAGCCCCGGGGACTTTCCTACCGCTACAACGACCTGAGCCTGGACAACGTCGTGGGCGCAGGCCAGTCTTCCGCCGCAGAGTCCGCTTCCGTCTGGGTAGTCCAGTGGGGCCCCGGTAAGGCGCAGATGCTTTACGGCCGCGCAGGCAAGAACGGCGAAGGCGAAGCCATGATAAAGCGCGAGGACATGGGGAAGCACTTCGTAGTCACCAACACCACCACCGGTGCGGGACTCATGAAGTACATCACCCGGTTCTACATGCTCATGGGTATTGTCGTCTACGACGATCGGGCCGTGCAGCGCTACGCCAACATCGGCACCGACGGCGCGGACGAGCTGGACGTAAACCAGCTTATCCAGTTGGTGGATCAGGTCCCTGACCTTGAGAAGCCCAACACCTACATCTACTGCAACCGGGCCACCAAAGAGCAGATCCGGCGCGGCGTGTCTACCATGCCAAACGTGTTCTTCTCTGGGCCGAACGAGTACGGCGTAATGCAGGACAGCTTCTACGGCGTCCCCATCGTACTTACCGAAGCCCTGGTGAACACCGAAACGGTTGTGAGCTAAGGAGGGTCAGAATGGTTACTGACGCAAAACTGTTTTTTGACGACGCTCAGGCCGTAACCACGTCGAAGTTGTCCGCCAATGTCATTGACATCGGCTCTATCGGCGACGTGGCAAAGGGCTCTCCGGTGTACGTCAACATCTACATCGATACGGCGTTCAGCTCGGACACGGAGAAGGTTACCATTGACTTGGTGGCTTCGACCGCCGCGGCTATGACCGCCAGCGATAAGGTAATGGAGTTGGTGCCGGGAACGGCTGCCAGCGATCTTACCAGTGCCGGGCTCTTGAAGCGGGTGGCGCTCCCGGAAGGCATTAGCGGTAACTACATCGGAGTGTACTACTCCGCTACCACCGCCGTAGCCTCGGGCAAGTTCACAACGTTCTTGAGCATTGGGAGTGCTGACGATTGAGCGTAGTCTCGTCTGAAGCACAGATTGTTAATATGGCGCTGCGTTACATTGGAGCGCAGCCCATCATCAACCTCAGTGATGATAGCGATGAGGGTAGGGTGGCGACGCTGCTCTACCCCGTCGCGCGTGATGAGGTATTGCGTGACTTCCCGTGGAACTTCGCAATACGTCGCCAGCAGCTTTCATTAGACGCAGGCGACAACCTTACCAACTACGACTACAAGTACAACCTTCCGGTTGATCCGCTCTGCTTGCGCGCTTTGGACTTGATAGACTCCGAAGGCTACAAGCTGGTCGGCTACTCTTGGATAGTCGAAGACCGCTATCTCTACTCCGACTACACCGACGTGCGCTTGCAGTACATCGGGCAAATTGAAGACGTCACCAAGTTTGACTCGAAGTTTATCAAGGCGTTGACGTTCAGGCTTGCCGCGGACATGTCGTACGAGCTCACCGGAGCCGCGCGTAACGACCTCGAGCAGAAGTACGAAATGCAGATGATGAAGGCAAAGGGCATGGACGCCCGGGAGGGCCAGAACCGGCCGCGCGCGGAAACCAAATGGTCCGACGCCCGGTGGATAGGCTCGCGCTCTAGTCGCTACTCGACACTCTACGGGCCATGGTGGGAGTAAATGGCGAGCTACCTGGTACAGAGCTTTGCATCCGGGGAGTTGAGCCCGAAGTTATACGGCAGAATAGACTTGCCGTTCTATCGGACCGGCTGCCGGACGATGACCAACATGTTCCCGCTTCCCTCTGGTGGCGCGCAGAAACGGCCCGGTACCTACTATGCGGCTACGGGCAAGACGTCCGGGCGCAAGGTGCGGCTTATCCCGTGGGTGAAGTCCCCGACGGAAGGCTTGGTACTTGAGTTCGGGCACCAGTACATCCGCTACTACAAAGACGGAGCGCAAATAGAGACGGGCGGCAGCCCCGTAGAAACCACCACGACCTACGACGAAGACGACCTTTTCGAGTTGCGTTACGCGCAGATCGGAAACGATATGTACATCGTTCATCCGAGCTACGTGATACGCAAGCTTACCCGGACCAGCGACACATCCTGGTCAATAGCCGACGTTACCATTACCGCCGGGGCTGGAGAAGAGGACTTCAACGCGGCCGGCGACTATCCGAGCCAGGTGGAGATATACGAGGACCGCCTCATACTTGCCGCCACCGATAACAACCCCGGGACATTCTGGGGCAGCCAAGTAGCGACGTATGAGAACTTCACGCTTGGCACGAACGCTACGGACGCTTGGGAGAAGACGCCGCAAGCAAAACAGAACAACAAAATACTATGGCTGTTGGCAGAGCAGGCGCTTCTCTTTGGCGCTTCGTCGGGCGCGTGGCGCGTAGGCGGTAAAGAGACGCTTCTCAACCCGAACGCTTCGTGGTGGCCAACCAAGCAGTCGGCCGTCGGGAGCGACAACGTGCAAGCGCTCATGGTGGACGACATTGCCGTGTTTGTCCAAAAGGGCGGTAAGCGCATCCGGCAATTTCAATACTCAGAGCCGGTGGACAAGTACCTTGCTATGGACATCACCGCGCTTTCCGACCACATAACCGGCGACGGCGTGGTGGAGATAGCCTATCAACGCGAGCCGCTATCGATACTCTGGGCGGTACGTGACGACGGCGACGTGGCAACTATGACCTACGATCGTCAGCTACAGACCTACGGATGGAGCACCCACGACTTTGGCGGCGACGTTGAGAGCCTTACCATTATACCGACTGCTACGGAGGACCAGGTATGGTTGAGCGTCAAGCGTACTGTCGACGGCTCTACCGTGCGGCACATCGAGTACCTTGCGCCACACGAGTTCGAAGCGATAGAGAATTGCCACTTCGTCGACGCAGGCGTACAGGTAGATAACGGGGCCGCCGCGACTATAACCAGCATTACCGCCGCCGAACCACCCGTAGTCACTGCTACGGCTCACGGATTTTCCAACGATGACAAGGTGCGGCTGAAAGATGTCTCCGGCATGGATGAGGTAAACGGGGAAGCCTACACCGTCAAAAACAAAACAACCGATACCTTCGAGCTCTACACCTTAGACGGTACGGCCGAGGTAGACGGATCTACCTGGACCGCAGGGACCGGCGGAACCGCGGAGGTAGTGTCCAGCACTATTACCGGACTAACGCACCTCGAGGGCGAAGAAGTGGCCATACTGGCAGATGGGAGCGTGCTGGCCAACGAGACCGTGGCAAGCGGATCTGTTAGTGCCGACCAGAACGCAAACGAGCTACACGCCGGACTACCATTCACCGCCACGTTGCAACCGATGGACGTAGCCGAGGCACAGAACAAGAAGAAGCGCATCACGGAGCTTTTCTTCAAAGTCTACCGCAGCTACGGAGCCAAGATAGGCTCAACGACCGACAACCTATACGAGGTAGCTTTCCAGACCGGAGCGCCGACTATGGACGCCGTGCCCGTGCTGGTATCAGACAACCTTACCAAGAAGTTCCCCGGCGGGTGGGAGTACCGCGGCACCGTCATTATGCAGTCAGACAAACCGCAACCTCTCACCGTGCTCTCGATGATATACGAGGTGGACGTCAATGAGTCACGTTGAGTTTCGACCCTTTAAGCTTGACCACCTCATGAACCTCGGAGAGTTGCCGAACGAACCCCGCTACCGCGAGCACCGCATGTGGCCGAGCTGGGTACAGGACATGCGCGAGTCTGACATCGTGCGCAGCCTCTTTGTTGACTACCACCTTGTCGCCGTGTGCGGGGTGTCCGAAGAGTACCCGGGCGTGGCAGAAGTCTGGGCGGCTTTCAATGCTCAGGGCTTGCAGAAGTACGCCAAAAGCGTTACCCGGGCTACCGGGCAGTGGTTCGACTGGGTGCAAGACACGCGCAAATACTGGCGGCTTTACGCCATCGTCCTCGATCGAGACGTAAACGTGCGCTACTTACGTCACTACGGCTTCGAGATAGAGGGCATTCTTCATCACCACGACCCGTTTGGTAACGACATGGTAGTTATGGGGCGCGTCAAGGAGGCGTACCTTGGGAGTAGCTAGACGTAAAGCACGAGAAGCACAACGTAGGCAGCAAGAGTTCCAGGCACAGCAGGCCAGGTCTCAGGCTACCAACCTGCTCTCAGACACCGCGGAGAACGCCCGGCGGTTCAACGAACGCGCCGAAGGCACGCTATCACAGGGCGTTGCCGTACTGGGAAAGACCGGCAGCCTTGGCTTTGCTCGCAACGCAGGCCCGGAGACCGGTATAGAGCTTGGGCAGAAAGTAGACGACGGCGGGCTGTCGGCGGAGGTAAGCGGGTTGGAGTCAAAGCTTGCCGAAGCGAGGGAACGAGAAGAACAGCGACAAGCTTCCGGCTTCAATAACAGCGGCGAAGACACCGGTAGCACCAACATGGTAAATAGGGGCGGCGGCTATATCCGCGGGCTTGAGAAAGAGCTCGAGGAAAAGCAAGGCCAACTCAGCAAGTTTAACGAGCTCCGCGACGTGGCAAACATAGAGGGCCCGGGCAGCATGAGCTTTGCCACCGGGAGCGACCTTCTCTCTATGGCCACGACCCGCGACAAGATGGAGCGCGACAAGCGCGACTTCATGCGCCGCTCTTCACGGGACGCCGCCGCAGCCTTCGATACGGGCGAGATGTTTGATACTCAAGCAGAGCTCACCAGGCAAGCCGGACAGTTCGACGTCCTCTCGGGCATCTTCGACACCGCAACAAGCATCTTAGGGCTTGGCTCTACCATGGGACTATTCGGGAGCTAATATGGCAACGATACAAATACCCGGCAGTGACTACCAGAGCCCAGACCGCACGAGCCAAACCTTCTACGGGCAAATGCCCATCGGTGGAGATATGGCGCTCGCGG
>CAYTDH010000108.1:0-11583 GCA_964436325.1 uncultured Tangfeifania sp. | reverse complement strand
AGAGGATTACCTTGCTGATGATGCCGCTGAATTTTATATGCCTTATAAAAGAGGGAAAGCATTTTGTTTTTATACCATTTCCGATTCACTTACGATAGGTTTATTTAAATCGCGATTGATGACCTGGACAAAAGATGGAGGAGAAACCTGGAAGGAACCATTTAAAGCAGAATCGCTTACCCATGGCGGGGCGAAGATATGGGGACAAAAATTGGATAACGGGCAGTATGCGCTGGTTTATAATCCAACCGACAACAGCGACCGTCAGCCACTTTGCATAGCTACCAGCAACGACGGACTGAATTTCGATAATATGGCTGTAGTTCATGGAGAAGTGCCGGAGAAACGTTTCTGGGGAATTGAAAAACGTCCCGGGCCTCAATACGTCAGAGGCATAATTGAAGGCAACGGTAATCCTCCCGGTGATGATCTGTGGGTGGTTTATTCGGTAAGCAAAGAGGATATCTGGATTTCCAGGATCCCTGTTCCTGTCAGAAGAACCATTGAAGGACAGGTTAAGGACAATTTTGATGAAATGGAGGCCGGCGGTGTGGTGAAAAACTGGAACATTTATTCACCGAAATGGTGCCCGGTAAAAGTTGTGGATGGACCCGATTCAAATGGAAAAAGCTTAATGCTGAAAGATTCCGATCCTTACGATTATGCCCGTGCAACACGTGTTTTCGGGCAGGCAGTAAAACAGCGGATATCTTTTGAGCTTTTCATCGATAACAATCCCAGAAGTTTCCAAATCGATGTTTGCAGTGCTGAGGGGAAAAGGTTGATTCAATTCAATGTGGATAATGAAAACCAACTTTATGCAAACCATGGTGAAGAAAGCCAATTAACTTCAGAAAAACTATCGTCAGGAAGGTGGAATAAAATAAGTATCGAATATAATGCCGCTACTGCTGCATATAAGTTGTCGGTCAATGGCCTTATTGTGGCGGAACAAAACAAAATGGCAGTGGAGGGGAATCCGGAGCGCATTGTTTTCAGGACCGGTGATTACAGGTTGGACCATAGAATACAGGAATGTAAAAGCGGTGATGAAAAAGTTCCGGGCTACGACGAACCAAATGCCGACATTCCCGAAGAGGAGGCTGTTTTTTATATCCGCAGTTTTTCAACCCAAACTGCAGATTAATTTGAGCATTTATTATATAAAACCATAAACCAAAAAAATGAGGAATACTGAAGTTATGAGCCGGCGAAGTTTCATCCAAAAAAGCTTTCTTTTTACGACAGGTAGTTTGCTGACTTTCCCCCCGGTTTGCAACGCTTTCGGTAAATTCTTGCCCGGAGACGGAAATATAAAGTATATTACAGTGGCGTCCATAAAAGACCGCTTTTTGGGGTGGCCTGCAAATAACGGCATGTGGAAATGGGACAAAGGCAGGGAAATACTGGTCGGTTTTACTAACGGTAGTTTCAAGGAACAAAGCGGGCATAATATTGGAAAGGAGCAACTGACCAATCTGGCGCGAAGCAAAGACGGTGGCCAAACCTGGATTCGGGAAGATCCGGAAAACTTTGTTGGAGATAATGGAGATGTTAAACCTTCTCCGGGCAACATTCATTTTGGCCACCCTGATTTTGCTTTACGAGTGGCGGCCAAAGGTTATCATGGAAGCAAAGACAGGAAAGGCCGGTTTTTCATCTCGTACAACCGTGGTGAAAAATGGGAGGGCCCCTTTCGTTTTAATATTCTGAATGACGATAAAAACCTGGCAGGAATGGAAATCACGTCCAGAACAAACTACAGGATTACCGGGGAGAATTCAATCCAGATTTTTATGACGGCGAGAAAAAAGGATATTGAATTTGCCAGCAGGCTTGACAAACCGTTTATCGCCGAATCAACCGATGGAGGAAAAACTTTTCGGTTTGCAGGCTGGGCTGTTCCTTGGACTGACCAGTATAGGGCTGTCATGCCGTCGGTTGTTCAAACCGGAAAGGGAGATATGGTAATGGCATTGCGTCGCCGGAATCCCCGAAACGAAGAACAACCCTGTTGGATAGATGCATTTGTGTCAAAGGATGAAGGGCATTCCTGGTCGTTTTTAAGTAAAATAGGAGATACCGGATTGAATAATGGTAATCCTCCCGGCCTGGCAATTATGAACGATGGCCGTTTGGCATGTTGTTTTGCAGACCGTACATCAAGAAAAATACTTTTAAGAATCAGTGAAAATGATGGGGCTTCCTGGGATAAGGAAATCGTTGCACGCGATAATCCGTTTTCTTACGACATGGGATACCCTCAGTTATTACAAAACAACAAAGGTGAATTAGTGGCGCTCTATTACATTGCAACCGAAGAATGCAGGCATTCATACATCGAAGCTGCAATAATAACTGGTGTATAATTCATAAAAAAGCAAAAGATAATGATTGAATGTTTTGAAATAGTAAAGAAATATAAATGGAAATATCGCATAATATATCTTTTTCTTCTTCCCTTTATCTTACTTTCGGCTTGTAATTCTCACATCAGCGATACTAAAACGACAAAAAATTTACCTAATATCATTTTTATTTTAGCCGACGATTTGGGGATTGGTGATTTGAGTTGTTATGGCCAGTCGAATTTTAAAACTCCAAACATTGACATACTTGCTATGGAAGGAATAATGTTTACCAATCATTATTCAGGGGCTCCTGTATGTGCCCCATCACGGTGCGTGTTACTTACAGGGAAACATACTGGTCATGCCACCATCAGGCAAAATCATTCTCAGATTGGAGAAGGTAGAGTTAGTTTGTCACATGCCGATTTTACCATAGGGCAACTTGCCAAAGATGCAGGGTACAAAACGGCTGCTTTCGGAAAATGGGGCGTTGGTGAAGACGGTACGGAAGGTGTTCCGAATAAAAGAGGTTTTGATGAATATTTTGGTTATTTGAACAATGACCACTGTGAATTCTATTATACCGATTTCCTGTATGAAAACCTCGATACATTTTGGATAGAAGCAAACAGGAATGGAAAAAAAGGAGTTTACACGCACGATGTATTTACCAGGAAGACAAAACAATTTATAAAAGAAAACAGTGATACTTCTTTTTTCATTTACCTTGCTTATACAATTCCACATGATTTGTACCAGGTACCGGCGGAAGACAGCGAGCCCTTTGCAGGAAAATTTATCAGCGACGGAAAAATGGGATACGATTCTGTTCGCTCGGTTTATGCAGGGATGATTACCCGCATGGACCGACAGATTGGTGAAATCATGATGTTGTTGAAAGAAACAGGGATTGACGAAAATACACTGGTAATTTTCACCAGCGATAACGGTGCAGTAAATCCTGCAAACTTTGGCGGTAACTATTTTAAATCACACAAAAATTTTAAAGGGCATAAAGGCGATTTGTATGAAGGAGGGATACGCACTCCCCTGATAGCCCGTTGGCCGGGAAATATTATACCCGGAACAACTACTGAACATATTTCGGCATTCTGGGATTTTATGCCAACCCTGGCCGAAATTGTCGGAGTTAAATGCCGGGAAACAGATGGTATTTCGTATTTGCCTGCACTATTGGGGAAAACAGACCAGGAAAACCATAAATATCTTTACTGGGAATTTTCCAGGAAAAGTGTGGCCAGCCAGGCAGCCCGTATGGGAGATATGAAGGTTATAAGAAACGCTGGAATTAATTCTTCGGTTGAAGTGTACAATTTGAAAACTGATCCAGGCGAGTCCTTGAATATTGCTGATTTATATCCGGATATCGTTTCAGAAGGCTTGAAAATATTTAACGAGGCACATGTCGATAATCGGCATTATCCAATAAATAAACTAAAAAGTAATGCAGATAATTAACCTCGATTTACCAAAAAGACTGTTGTTTGGGAACAACTGCCTGGACGAATTCATAATAGATTTTTGTGAATTACCTTTTCGCAAGGTAATGGTTATTGCAGATCCGCATGTAAAATCCGCGTTGGAAAAGCTATTTGAAGGATTCCGGGAAGCAGGTATCTTTTATGTGCTGGATACGGAAATTTCAAAAGAACCGACAGTTGATGATTTTAACAGATTACTTTCCGTGGCTGAGAAGAATTTTGTCGATGCCGTTATTGGCCTCGGAGGTGGCAGTGTTTTGGATATTGCCAAGCTTGTTGCGGCCCTGTGTTGCACGGGTGCCGCTGTTGAACAGGTTTTTGGAAAAGGAAAAGTGGAAAAACGGAAGTTATTTCTGGCTTGTTTGCCAACAACAGCCGGAACCGGCAGCGAAGTCTCACCTAATGCCATTTTATTGGATTCGCAGGATAAACTTAAAAAGGCTGTCATCAGTCCGCACCTTGTACCCGATGTCACCTGCATCGACCCGGTGCTGACACACACCGTTCCGCCAACGGTAACGGCCTTTACCGGAATTGATGCCTTTACCCATTGCATCGAGGCTTTTGCCAACAAAAACGCTCACCCGGTTATCGATATGTATGCTCTTGAGGGAATCCGACTGCTTTTTGAGAATCTTCCAAAAGCTTTTGCGAATGGTGAAGATGCCGAAGCAAGAGAAAAGATTGCTCTGGGAAGTATGTATGGCGGCCTTTGTCTTGGGCCTGTAAATACAGCGGCTGTGCATGCCCTTTCCTATCCTTTGGGAAGTGAATACGGTCTTGCGCATGGCTTGTCGAATGCAATGCTATTGCCTCATGTGCTGGAATATAACCTGCCGGAAGGTGTGGAAAAATATGGTGCAATGGCTGTTGCAATCGGTGTGGAAGAAGGCGGTTCGGAGTTGGACAAAGCAGATAAAGGAATTGCTAAAATAAAGGAGCTGTGCCGAAAGTTGGAAATTCCGGAAAAACTGCCGGATTTTGATATTCCTGTTTCCGTTATTCCTGAATTAGCCAAATCGGCTCTTCAGGTACAACGGCTTTTAGTGAATAATCCTAAGGAGTTGTTAGAGAATGACATCGTTAAAATATACTCAAACCTCTTTTAGGAGAAATTTGAACAGTACATTGCCGTATCGATTTTTGAACAGGCTGTGCTAAAGAATTAGGAGAATGAATATGCAGGGAGCAAAAAAGAACAAGATATTTGTTTTGGCCGATGACCTCACCGGGGCTTCTGAATTGGGAGGTATTGCTTTTCAGTTTGGACTATCGGTAAAAATATTGTTTGCTACGAAGAACCTGGCAATGCATAATGAGGATGTTATTGTAATCGACTCAAATAGCAGAAACCTAAAGCCCAATGAAGCTTATGAACGGATTACGGAACTGACATCAGGTATTGATTTCTCACAATTTTCCCTGATTTACAAAAAGGTAGATTCTGTTCTTCGTGGACACATATCAACTGAACTGGAAGCGTTTACAAAAGTACTCAATTGTGATTCAACACTTCTTATTCCTGCAAATCCATCAAAAAAACGAATCATCCGCTCAGGACACTATTTCATCGATGACGTCCCGCTGCATTACACCGGATTCAGGTTCGACCCATATTTCCCCCGGCTTTCAAATGACGTAAAAGAATTAATTGCCGATAATAAGGACAATGTTTTCTCCTCTTTCGATAATGGAGTTTCATGCAAAAATAGAATTTCAATACCCGATGTTTCTTCCATAAACGATGTAAATCGAATAGCCACAAATCTTCCCGGAAGTAAAATTTTACCCGGAGGAGGCGCCGATTTTTTCAGAGAAATCCTGATAGAAAAGTTTGGATTAATTGAAGAGATAAAGTTCAGCAAAATTAAGCTTTCGCAATCACCATTTGTTGTAGGCAGCAATTCAATGGGCAGCCGGAAAACCCTTAAAGCACTGGCGAAAACAGGATATACGGTGTTTCGTTTACCCAAACCGGGAATCGATAATTCGGCAAAATTCGAGGATTGGCTTGGAAAAATAAATGAAGCATTGAAGAATGAAAGTCCGGTTGCAGTTTCCGGGCCGGTAAAAAAACTTGAAGACCCAGTGCAAATCAGCAATGCCGGAAAAAGAATTGTGGAAACCGCCAGAATGTTAGTCCGGAAATTGCCCGAAGGAAACCTGATAATGATGGAAGGCGGAGAAACGGCCTCCCATTTTTTCAGGGAAATGAAATGGAATATTCTTTTAATTTCTGAAGTGCATGGGCCGGGAATTGTTGCTTTAACCAACCAATTTGGAACAATAAAAGTGGTTACTAAACCGGGCAGTTATCCCTGGCCGGAAAACCTTTTTGAACAATTGAATATTTTTTCAGGAATAGCAAACAAACAGAAAGTATAATGAAAAAGAATGGAGGATTAATATTTTCTTTCCTCTTATTGTCTGCCTGGGTTTTAAAATCCGGTCATGCCCAGGTGCCAGCCTTCACGGGTGCAGAAGGCTTTGGAATGTACACGCCCGGAGGGCGGGGTGAAAGTGTAATAAAAGTTTTTTATCTGAACGACAGTGGTAATGGAAGTCTGAGGGCAGCACTTATGTCCAGCGGGCCGCGTATTGTTGTATTTGAAGTAAAGAAAAATCTGAAGTTGATTACATTGTATTTTAGTAATGAAACAAATATTCTTTCTGTAAAACATTCTGAAGATGTTAGAAGAGTGGAAATTTATTCAATAACCGGAGCCAAATTGTTTTCCGGAGAATACCATCAAAAACATCTCTCGATTCCTTTACAATTTAATAGTACCGGCTTGCATCTTGTTCGTGTAAAGGATGATAAAAATGAAATTGAAACTCATAAACTTTTTATGAAATGACTAATATGAAAATGAAAATATTTCAGCCAGGGAAAATTAGTTTTCTAATTTTCATTGTAATTAATATACTATTTACCGTTTTAACTTCATGGAATAGTTTCGCTCAAAATATTCCGGCTTTCCCGGGCGCTGAAGGTTTTGGGATGTATACCACAGGTGGTCGTGGCGGACGTGTTATTAAAGTGACAAACCTTAACGACAGTGGTGAGGGTAGTTTGAGGGCTGCTATCGAAGCGTCTGGTCCGAGAATCGTTGTGTTCGAGGTTTCAGGGACCATCCCCCTGAAAAGCAAATTGTACATTAGAAATGATGATATCACTATCGCAGGGCAGACCGCACCGGGGGACGGAATATGCGTGAAAAATTATTGCGTGTATATCACTGCCTCCAATGTCATTATTCGTTATATGCGATTCCGTATGGGTGACGAGGCTCAGCAGGTTGATGATGCATTGGGTGGACAAGGTAGCAGGAATATGATCATTGACCACTGTTCGATGAGCTGGTCAATCGATGAGTGTGCCTCTTTTTATGCCAATGAGAACTTTACGATGCAATGGTGTTTGTTGACGGAGAGTTTAAGGAATTCTTTTCATGAAGGTTCACATGGTTTTGGTGGTATCTGGGGAGGAAACAGGGCATCCTTTCATCATAACCTGCTGGCACATCACAGCAATCGCAATCCGCGCTTCAGGGGAAATAAACTACATAGGCAGACAGACGTTGAGTTGGTGGATTTACGCAATAATGTAATATACAATTATGCGGGAACTTCTTATGGTTCAGAAGGAGGGGGCAGCTATAATTTTGTGAATAACTATTATAAATATGGTCCGGCATCAGGGAATATAAATAATAAAGAGTTATTGCACGTAAATGCAGCCACAGCAGAATACAATTGGCTGGAATTGGAAGGAGCACATGGAGTTTTTTATGTTAATGGAAATTACATGGATGGGAACGAAACCGTAAACAAGAACAATTGGGATGGAGGCGTCACATGGGATATTCAAACAAACATTGAACGGGTAAAAAGTGAGATTGAATTTGAAAAAGGAAAAATTACAACCGACGATGCAGCGACAGCTTATGAAAGGGTATTGGAATATGCCGGGGCTTCGTTGGTACGCGATACCGTTGATAAACGTGCTATTCATGATACCCGGACCGGTACTGCCAGCGTAATGGATGGGGGAAATGGAAGCACCAACGGGTACATTGATACACAGGAAGCTGTTGGAGGCTGGCCTGTGCTGAATTCCCTGCCTGCTCCAACCGACACAGACGGCGATGGTATGCCCGATGATTGGGAGCTTGCTAATGGACTTAATCCAAATAATCCTTCCGATGGAAATGAGGACAGGGATAATGATTTATATACCAACATAGAAGAGTATATCAACAGTTTGGCACTTGATTATTATGATACAAAACCATTTCTCAATGTGGTTAAGCCACAAAAAAATGAGTTTTTCATGGCAAGTGCCGATACAAGTATCCATGTTGAAGCCTATTCCCATGATTACAACGGTGGATTTGTTGAAAAAATGGAGCTTTATCTTGATGATGTGCTCGTCGCAGAGAATAGTGATTCTGCAAAAATCATTACAACCCTGGAAAATGTCACCCCCGGAATGCATCAATTAACCATAAAATCTACAGATAACACTGGCAACGTTACAGTAGATAAAACCACCATTTATGTAGGCTCAAAGAAAGTACAAATAAATGTTGAAGAATCACCGAATGGACGGGTGAAATTGGAACCTCCAGGTGGAATTTATTCCGAAGGAGTGCTTGTTAAAGCTACTGCAATACCAGCAAAGGGCTATCTTTTCGAAGGTTGGATTAAAGACATCGAAACGTCACGCAATGATTTGCAAATTACAACAGCAAAAGACATCACCCTAAAAGCTGTTTTTGTCAAGGACTCTGAAAAAAGAAACATTTGGTCTTATCCAATAAAAATTAACTTTCAGCCTGAGGACTATCCGATACCTGAAGGCTACATCCCGGATTATGGAGGTGCATTCAGTGAAAAGTGGACTGGTTATTCCTATGGCTGGATCGAAGGATACAATTCTTCCAATGGCCTTAATTATAACGAACCAGGAATATGGGAAACTTTCAGGTTTTTTCAATATTCAGAGAATACATACTCATGGGGGATCGAACTACCCAAAGGCATTTATAAAATCAGGTTGGGATTAGGAGGAAAGCTATTTAGATTAGGAAATACAGAATTAAAGATCAATGTGGAGGGCTTTTTCGTTGAGGATAATGACGGAATTGATTTGCTGGATGAACACATTTTAGATAGCATTCCTGTTCTGGACGGGCAACTTACCCTGACAAGCGTTGAGCAGTCCAGGATATGTTTTATCGAAATTGAATTGCTGGAACTGGTTTCTTCGAAAACACTTACGGTTGAAAATGGCAGCGGTGGCGGAGAATATCATCCTGATTTGGGTGAAAAAATCATGGTAGTTGCGGATTCACCGCCTGATGGACAAGTTTTTAAAAAATGGATAGGAGATACAACATTCCTCAACGATATTTATTCCTCAACTTCTTTTGTAGCCATGCCCGACACAAATGTTTCTATCACGGCAACGTACAAAAATGCCAAACAAGACACAGCATACTTTCTTGTGGTGGTGAACGGTACCGGAAGTGGTCATTACACTCCAGGAACTGAGATACAAGTTTCAGCAAAGGATACGCTGGGAGGAGGTGTTTTCTCGCACTGGGAATATGACTGTACCAGTACTGTTTCCTTTGACTCTCAAAGCAGCAGGTTTAATTTTTCCATGCCCGATGCAAGTATTGTGCTTGAACCTGTGTATAAAATGCCCTCTTCGGGTGAAGGGGACATTTACCAGGCAGAAGAAGCCACAAGGGACGAAGCCTCAAAGGTTGAAAGAAATTATCCGAATTATTATGGCTTGGGGTATATTAATTTTGGCAACGATGAAGGCGCATACGTTCAGTACAACAATATTGACGGAAAAGACGGGGGAAATTACATTATAAAAATACGCTATTCTCTCAATGACAAGGCCAGGGAGGGTGTTGTAATCATTAATGGAGTACGGAATACGATAACGATGACTACAACTAAATCCTGGTCGGAGTGGAGCGAACTTGAAGTGTCTGGAGCCCTTGTGGCGGGTTCCAATAATACGATTCGTATTGAAACTACCGGCGATGATTTGGGCTATATCGATCAGATTGAAATTATCAAAAGTCCTTTTTCAAAAACAGATGATTACAACATTGGACCGGCTATAAATGTCAAATGTTTTCCGAATCCATTTGAAGATTATGCAACCATCTCATTTAAACTGATCAAATCATCTGATGTAATGATTCAATTATTTGATTTGCAAGGAAAACTGTTAAAAGTGGTCGGCAAGAATTTTTATCCTGCTGGTTTAAACCAGGTGAAATTGGGTAAAGACAATTTGAACCCGGGACTATACATTCTGAGACTAAGCAGCAATCAATCAAAAAGTAACATAAAAGTTTTAATTGAATAAAAATTGTATAAAATGAAAATTAAAAGAAGCATAAGTTTTGGAATAATGCTTTCAATCGTTGTATTTTCAGTGAGCGGATTTCCCCGGGAAAAGGACAATCCCGTCGCTGAATTGTATTCCGTGCGGATGGCAGAATCAGAAATGTCACGCTTTCAGGAACCCTGGATGACGGAATATGCCACATATGCCAAATGGAACTATCACATTGGGGTCTATACAAAGGCGATGATGGATATGTGTGAGTATACAGGGGACATGAAATATTTTGACTACGTGGAGCCGTATTACGATATGATGATCGATGATTCAGCCAATATAAACCGTTATAAGATGTCGGTATATAACATCGATCATGTGAATCCAGGGAAGGACCTGTTCACCCTATACTGGCAAACCGGGAAGAAGAAATACAGGATGGCCATTGATACCCTCAGGCGTCAGATGTCTTTACACCCGCGCACTTCAGAGGGAGGTTTCTGGCACAAAAAGCGATATCCGTGGCAGATGTGGCTCGACGGGCTGTACATGGGCTCTCCCTTCCTTGCCCAGTATGCAAAGGAATTCAATGAACCCGCCCTGTTTGACGATGTAGCTAACCAGGTGATCCTGATGGCAAAGCATACCTACGATCCTGCCGCCGGGTTATTCTACCATGCCTGGGATGAAAGCGGGGAGCAGTCATGGGCGGATAAGGAAACCGGACGGTCCCGCCATTTCTGGGGCAGGGGCATGGGGTGGTTTGCCATGGCTCAGGTGGATATCCTGGATTTTATGCCGGAGGACCATCCCCAGCGACCTCAATTACTGGAGATTGTTAAAAAGACCGCCGATGGCATTGTGAAATACCAGGACCCGGAATCCGGTGTTTGGTACCAGGTGTTGGATTTGAAAGGCCGGGAGGGAAATTACCTGGAGTCATCTGCATCCGCAATGTTTGTCTATTTTCTTTTCAAGGCGATCCGTAAAGGCTACCTGGATGAAAGCTATCTAACTACAGCTGAAAAGGGGTACCGCGGTATCCTGGAAACCTTCATCCAGGAAAATGAGGATGGAACAATCACGCTGACCAGTACCTGCTGTGGTGCCGGCCTGGGAGGGGATCCTTACCGGGACGGTAGTTTCGAATACTACATTACAGAAGAAATATGTGAAAACGATCCCAAAGGGACCGGACCTTTTATCTGGGCCAGCATGGAGTACGAGCGGCACAAAGGTCTCAGCCCTGATCTTACAGAGCGGCAGCTGGCCTTTCCTGGTGCCGAAGGCTTTGGCGCCTACGCCAAAGGAGGGCGTGGAGGAAAGGTGATTTATGTGACCAATCTTAATGACAGTG
>CAYTDH010000107.1:0-11656 GCA_964436325.1 uncultured Tangfeifania sp. | reverse complement strand
TGATTTATCTAGTTTTTTTATTTCCTTTTTAACCTCCTCAATCAATTGTTTTTCACTGGGAAGGTACAATTGGTATTTGCTTGCGATAATGGTTTTGTTGTTTTCCGGCAAGCTGATTTTTACCATGGCATCGTTTTTATCAGCACAAAGCAAAATGCCAATGGTCCTATTTTCAAAGTCCTGTTTTTCAGAGCGGTCGTAGTAATTTACAAACATTTGCAACTGGCCAATATCCTGGTGCGTAAGCTTGTTTGTTTTTATTTCGATTACCACAAAGCACTGTAACAAACGATTATAAAATACCAAATCAATAAAATATTCGTCTCCGTCAATATGAATTCTTTTCTGTCTGGCCACAAAAGAAAATCCATTGCCAATTTCGAGCAGAAATTCTTGCAAATGGGTAATTATGGCGCTTTCCAAATCTTTCTCGTAATAGGCCGCTTCGCGTTTCAATCCGAGAAATTCCATCACCATGGGATCTTTTATTATTTCCTTTGCTTCGATGGGATGTTTTTCGGCACGGGCGACGGCCAGCACCGATTGTACATCGTTGCTCATCAGCAAACGCTCGAACAATTGGCTGTTTACCTGTCGTTCCGGTTGCCACGCCGACCAGTTGTTCTTTTCGGTTTCGGCAATGTAAAACTCCCGTTTGTCCTCGTTATCAATACTAATCAGAGTTCTGTAATGTGTCCAGTTGAATTGCGTCCGCAGCGCGGACGCAATTGGGAAGGTGCGGTACAATTGGCGATAACGTTCAATCCGCCGCTGCCCAATAGCGATACGCCAAAATTTAACCGGCGTGCCAGATGCATCCTACGCGAAAGCGTGGGATCTGCCAAAACAAGTCCGCAGGGCAGCGGTAATTTCAATGGATTGTTCCGGTCTTTGTGTGGAACATAGCAATTATTTTTAATGTAATGGAACGAATTATTATTGTAGCATTATTTGTAATAGTTAATATGGCTTCCGGCATGGCTCAAAAAGCTGTTGATTACATTTTGGAACATCAGGATTCCAATCCGAAACCGGTAGCCCGTAAACGGAAAAATAAATCTGAGCCGATTTCGATTTCGATGGCTTTCTGATTATACTGCTAATGAAGCCCCCAGATCTTTTTCTGTATTCATTAAGCTGGCATTTCGAAATTGCCGGTTTACTTCATTTCTTAATTTATAAGGACGGTTAAAAGCCTCCTGAGAGACTTTAAAATGTTCCGCTAATTTGCGAATTGTTTCCTTGGATAAGCCTTTATGATAATTAAGGATTTTGGAAACGGTTCCCTTTGATAATCCTAAAATTCGAACTAAATCAGTGGCCTTTAATTGATTCTCTTGCATTAACGATTTAAGGAGTTCAATCGGATTTAATTCAGAAAATGAACTGTTTTCATTATCCCACTTTTCAATAAGAAGTGTTAACAGTTCAATTTCTTCTACAAAAGATGAATTATCTTTTTGAAGCAATTTTTCAAGGATATCGCAATAGTTTGCGTACTGTTCTTCTGTTTTTATTACCGTGTATTTTAATGCTCCCATTTTAATTTCTCCCTTTAAATGAATCTATTGAATATTGTTCCTCATTGTTACATAGCTTCGTATATGAAGCATGTGTTCCAATCCACTTTACAAACAAGTGTGTCTTTTGTTGGCCAAAATAGTATTGACAGATAATTCTGTACTTGTTACCAGCAATATTAAAGACAACTCTGTTTGAACTTTGTCCCAGGATATCAGCAGAATTGAAGGTTCTGATAATATCCTGAGGCGTATCCCAGTCAGCCCTTTTAATAATCGAAAGCCAAATTTCAAATGCTTTTTTACTTTGCGCATTTTCTTTCACAAATCTTTCAATAGACTGAATTTTTATTAAATGAACTTTCATTGTTTATGATGCAAAGTTAAGAAAAAGTTTCACAAAGGGAAACCTTTCGAGTTATTAATTAACTGATTTTAGTTGACTGTTATTATTCGTTTCCATTTTGGATTGTAATAGTGACATGTCATCGGAAATTTTCTGATCCAGGATTTTTGGCATATATCTGATTTGTTTTCAGAGAAGTATGACTTAATACTTTTGAAACGGTTTCTGTTAGCACTCGGTTTTGTTGGAAATGGCATGGAAAAATAGCCTTGCCCACCAGGTCAATACTGAATACTTTCCTGAATACCGCACAGACAGGGATGAGTTGAATCGTTTGCTTCAAGAAGCATTTAATTTTAACAACAACACATTTCACTAAAAATGGTACAGCTTCAAATACGAATAATACTAAGGTTCCAATAATTGTCTTCGTTTTTAATAAAGTTAAATTATGGTCTCGCTTTTTCCCTTGAAAAAGGCATGTTTGCGGATTTTCCTGAAGTTTTGCCCCAATAAAAAAGCGCTTAAAACATTGATTTTAAGCGCTTTTGTTCTTTTTTGCTTTTAAAGTTGTGCCCAGAACAAGACTCGAACTTGCACGGGGATAATTCCCCACAAGGCCCTCAACCTTGCGTGTCTACCAATTCCACCACCTGGGCATATTTTGTAAATGAACTGTATCGGTTTTTCTTCCCAACAGCATGGCCTTTATCTCCGTTAACCGGGCGGCAACTGTCTCAAAAACGCGTGTGCAAAACTATAAAATTTCTTGAAATGTTGTGCTTTCTTTTTCCGGTTTTTATGAAAATTCTGTTTTACCGCTCATACTCCTCTTCAAACCGGGCCTTGACAATCATTCCGTCTTTAACGGTGAAATAGTAACGCTCGGTCTTTGTGACTTTGGGAGTAACAATCGGGTCAAGGGTGAGTTTTCCCTGCTGAATCTCCGTACTTCTGAGGTTTTCTGTTTTTTCATAAATGAAGAGTTGACCCTCTTCTTCCTCAAAAACAGCGGCTGGCTCTCCAAACGATGCCTCAAGCACGTTAGCCGGCCGGCCGATGTAGGCCTTTCTCAGTTGCCGCTGTCCGCTGCAGGAGACCAAAACCGCAAACAGGACTGCTATAATTAGTTTGAACTTCATTGTTGTCAATTTTTTTCAAAGTAACCTGAAAATTTCCGTTTTGATGCAATTTTCACGGATTTTAACTTTTTACCTGTGGAAAACAAATGATGGAATGCTTTTGACTGCCCCTTCAACCCGATGATAATTTTCTATCTTTGCAGCGTGTTCGTTCATATCTTAATGATTTAAAACAGGGATACCCAATGATTCAATTTTTTAAAACACCGACAGGGAGTATTATCGCTGTCGAAACCATAGCTCCGTTAAGTCCGGAAGACACCGGAAAATTGACCTGGTTGTTTTCAGGTGCCGCTTTTTCAGACCAGCAAACCCTGGAAGGATGGTTTATCGGACCACGCAAGGAGATGCTTACGCCCTGGAGTACCAATGCCGTTGAAATTACCCAGAATATGGGAATAGCAGGAATCCGGCGCATGGAGGAATTGTTTCCGGTGGCGGATGGAAATGCCCGTTTTGATCCCATGCTGCAAAACCGGTATCATAACCCGGGGCAGGATATTTTTTCCATCGACAAACAACCCGATCCCATTCAGGAAATTGAGGACATTGCTGCTTACAATGAGGCAGAAGGACTGGCGCTGAGCGAGGAGGAGATTGATTACCTCAATTCGGTATCCAAAGCTATGGGGCGTTTGCTCACAGACAGCGAGGTTTACGGATTTGCCCAGGTGAATTCTGAGCATTGCCGGCATAAAATTTTTAACGGCACGTTTGTCATCGACGGGCAGGAGATGGAATCCTCCCTGTTTCAAATGATTAAAAAAACATCCAAAGAGAATCCCAACAAAATTGTCTCGGCATACAAAGATAACTGTTCCTTTGTACAGGGGCCTGTTGCCGTGCAATTTGCGCCCCAATCGCAGGACAAACCCGATTTTTTTACGCTCAAAGAGGTGGAAATGGTCTTGTCGCTTAAGGCGGAAACCCATAATTTCCCCACCACGGTTGAGCCTTTTAACGGGTCGTCTACCGGAACCGGGGGCGAGATCCGCGACAGGATGGGAGGGGGAAAAGGCAGTTTCCCGGTAGCCGGGACGGCTGTTTACATGACCTCTTATCCGCGGACGGAGGCGGAAAGGCCCTGGGAGCAAAGTACCGAAGCGCGTGAATGGCTTTATCAATCTCCGGAGGATATCCTCATTAAAGCCTCCAACGGAGCCAGCGATTTTGGAAATAAATTCGGACAGCCCCTCATTGCAGGGTCTGTACTCACTTTTGAACATTTTGAGTCTTTTAAAAAGTATGGCTACGATAAGGTGATCATGCTTGCCGGAGGTATTGGTCACGGGAACAAACGGGACAGCCTGAAAGATGATCCGGGGAAAGGCGATGAAGTGATTTTGCTTGGTGGCGACAACTACCGCATTGGCATGGGGGGCGGTGCTGTTTCGTCAGTAGCAACCGGGGAATTTCAGAACCATATTGAGCTGAATGCGGTTCAACGGGCCAATCCTGAAATGCAAAAACGCGTGTACAACGCTATCCGGGCCCTTAGCGAGTCGGATGACAACCCCATTATTTCCATTCACGATCATGGTGCAGGAGGTCACCTGAACTGTCTTTCGGAACTGGTGGAAACAACGGGTGGAAAGATCGATACCGCCCGGTTGCCCGTTGGCGATCCTACCCTTAGTCAAAAAGAAATTATCGGCAACGAATCGCAGGAGCGCATGGGGTTGGTGATGAATAAAAAAAATGTTCCATTGCTGAAGCGTATTGCCGAACGCGAGCGGGCGCCGCTCTACGAAATCGGCGAAACGACCGGCGACATGCAGTTTACCTTTGAGAATTCAAAAACAGGGGAAAAACCCATCGACTGGCAATTGGGATATATGTTTGGAAAACCACCCAAAACCGTACTGCGGGATACCGCCCAAAATCCGGAATTTGAGGAGTTGACCTACCAAGCCGGTGAAATCAATGGTTTGATAGAAAATGTGATTCAACTGGAATCGGTGGCCTGCAAAGACTGGCTGACCAATAAGGTAGACCGGTCGGTTACAGGACGCATTGCCAAACAGCAAGGGGCCGGGAAACTGCAATTGCCGTTGAACAATGTGGGGGTCATTGCCCTCGATTACCAGGGGAAAGCCGGAATTGCAACCTCCATCGGACATGCTCCGGTGGCTGGACTGGTTGATGCTCCGGCAGGTTCCATCCTCTCCATTGCCGAAGCACTGACCAACATTATATGGGCTCCCCTGACCGATAAAATCCGGAGTGTTTCCCTGAGCGCCAACTGGATGTGGCCGGCCAAAAACCCCGGGGAGAATGCGCGGATATACCATGCTGTTCAGGCAGCCAGTGATTTTGCCTGCGCCCTTGGCATCAACATTCCCACGGGAAAAGACTCCATGTCGATGACCCAGAAATACAAAGATGACGTAGTGTATGCTCCCGGAACCGTCATTGTCTCGGCTTCGGGAGAGGTCTCCGATGTACGGAAAACAGTGGAGCCGGTGCTGGTGAACGACGACAGCAAGGAAATTCTTTTCATCGATTTCTCTTTTACGCCAAGAGCCCTGGGAGGAAGTGCTTTCGCGCAGTCGATCAATAAAATCGGCAAAAATGTCCCGTCGGTTACCTCACCGGAGAAATTTGTAACCGCTTTTAATGCCGTTCAGGAACTGATTGAGAAGGAATTGATTCTGGCCGGACATGATACCGGCTCGGGGGGTCTTATCACTTCGTTGCTTGAAATGTGTTTCAACAGCAATAAAGGGGGGATGAAAGTTCACCTCGACGGATTTGACGATCCCGATATGGTCAGGGTGCTTTTTAGCGAGAACCCGGGGATCATTCTTCAATGTGCCGACAATCAAAAAGTGAAAGAGCAGTTAAAAACCAGCGGAGTGGATTTCCTTTCACTGGGTTTCCCGGTTCCTTACCGTAAGGTGAGGGTTGTTCATCAGGAAAAGGAAACCGATTTTGATATTGATTCGCTGCGTGACTTATGGTTCAAGACTTCCTACCTGCTGGACCGGAAGCAGAGCGGCGAGCAACTGGCCCTGGAACGGTTCCGGAATTACAAAAAGCATGAACTGGAATTTGATTTTAAAGCATTTTGCGGAAAAGCATCGGAATATGGGATTGAGATGAACCGTCGCCAACCTTCCGGTATTACAGCAGCGATCATTCGTGAAAAAGGGGTAAACGGCGACCGTGAGATGGCTTATGCCATGTATTTGGCGGGAATGGACGTGAAAGATGTCCATATGACCGACCTTATTGCCGGCAGGGAAACCCTGGAAGATGTTCAAATGATTGTTTTCGTAGGCGGCTTTTCCAATTCCGATGTGCTGGGATCGGCCAAAGGGTGGGCCGGTGCATTCAAATACAATGAAAAAGCGCGGGTTGCCCTTGATGGTTTTTACCGCCGTGAGGATACCCTGAGCCTTGGGGTTTGCAATGGCTGTCAGTTGATGATCGAGCTGGGGCTCATTGTTCCTGAGCACCAGTTTCAACCGCGCATGGAGCACAACGAGTCGCATAAGTTTGAATCGGCGTTTTTAAATGTGGATATTCTTCCCAATTCATCGGTGATGCTGAGCAATATGGAAGGGATGAAACTGGGAATCTGGGTGGCTCATGGCGAAGGGAAATTTTACCTTCCGCTGAATGAGCAGGAATATACGATTCCAATGAAGTACAGTTACAATACCTATCCCGCCAATCCCAACGGGTCGCATTACGATACTGCCGCGGTTTGTTCACCCGACGGCCGCCACCTGGCCATGATGCCCCACCTGGAAAGAGCCTTTTTCCCCTGGCAGTGGGCACACTATCCTGCAGACAGGAAACAGGATGATGTGGCTCCCTGGATACAGGCTTTTGTCAATGCACGGGACTGGATGAGTAAGAGAAAGGGTGAGATTTAACTCAATCCGGGACCACCATTCGTTGGCGCAATTCTTCTGCTTCCTGGCTGCTTTTGAGGGTTTCCACAATTTTGAGTGCAAAATGGATGGCTACACCCGCCCCTTTGCCTGTGATGATGTTCCCGTCTTTTTCAACGTCTGATCCTGTAACACGGGCACCGGTAAGTTGGTCTTCAAAACCGGGAAAGCAGGTAACGGTCTTGCCCTTCAGCAGGCCCAAATCCCCCAAAACCATCGGGGCGGCACATATGGCCGCCAAAGGCCTGCCGTCTTTTTGTAACTCCAGAATCCGTTTTCGTAAACCTTCATGCTCCTTGAGGTTTTTTGCACCCGGCATGCCTCCGGGAAGAACGATCATTTTTACCTGGCTGTATTGAACCTCCTCAAAAAGCTGGTCTGCAGTTATTTTTATTCCGTGTGACCCGGTTACTTCCCGCTCGCCGGTCACCGAAACAACAATCACTTCGAGTCCCGCCCGCCGCAAGGTATCAATAATGCCGACGGCTTCAATTTCTTCAAAATCTTTTGCTAAATGAACAGCGATTTTGTTTTCCATAGCTTTGAAATTTTCTCTTTGCATCAAAATAAAAAAGATCTCCGTAAAACGAAGATCTTTTTGAGATAATTGATGGAATTTATTTCAAATTAATTATTCGAGAAATCGCTGAGGGATTTTTCAAGTTTCTTCCGGGTGAAAAAGATACGGCTCTTAACAGTACCGAGAGGAAGATCCAATTCATCGGCTATCTCTTTGTATTTGTACCCGTCGAGGAACATAGTGAAAGGTACCCGGTACTCTTCTTCGAGAGAATCGATGCTGTTATGAATCTCTTTTGTACTGTAAAACGAGTCGGGCGACGGATAAACTTTATCTTTCGAGAACAATAAATGGAAATCGTTGTTTGAACTGTCGAAAGTGTTGCGCGTTTTAACGTTTCTCCGGTAATCGTTGATGAACGTATTTTTCATGATGGTATAAATCCATGCTTTGAAATTGGTGTTTTGACGGTACTTGTCCCTGTAGGTAAGGGCTTTGAGCATGGTTTCCTGGAGAAGATCGTCGGCACGCTCCGGATCCGAGGTTAAACTGAGTGCATAATAGTGCAATTTGTCTTTTAAACCGAGAAGTGCGTTGTTAAATTGAATTTGAGTCATGGCGTTTTTATTTTTTTGTTTAACTTTTCTTTGTTTTGTCGAAACAAATATAACAGGGATTCAATAAATAAAAAAGATTTTAACCTCTTTTAGTGGTTGATTTTCTCTATAATCCATAAAGATTCCTTATGTCTGTTTATTTAACCTATGATTGGAATGGAAATAAATTTTGTGCCGGTAATTTTTCGCAAAATGCAAAACACTAATTTTCAGCACTAAGCAAATCAGAAAGAAGCTTTTTGTCAAAATTTTGTGATAGATATGGGGTGAAAATACCCCACTTTTGTTCTTTGTTTTCACAGAAAGGATGAGAAAAAAAAATGATCTATCTATTTGAAATTTCGTCTGTTGCAATGAAATGTTTGAAAAAAACCGGGATTTGGTTCGTTCAATTGTTCCAAAGGAACAGATGAGGGAAGGCCCCAACCGGAAGATATTCCATTTTAGTTTTATATTTGCGGCTTAATATTTTTAGCATGAAGATTCCTTTTAACCGTTTTCGCAGAAAAGATTTCCTGGATTTCCGCCATTGGAGCGGGAAGGGATATTCACTCTTTGCAACCTTTGGGAAGATTGTCCGGATTTCTGTACTCTCCTTTGCCTATTTTCTGGTGGTGCCTGTTCCTTCTGAAGCTGAGGAAAGGGATACTTCGGAAGTTAAAATGCAATTTGATTTGGATGAAATTGAAGTTACCGCGTCTCGGGCTCCGGCAGTTTATTCAAGCATTGTCAGGGTGCTCACGGTGATTGACGCCAAAGAGATTGAGCATGCCCCTGCTGAGAGTGTTCAGGATTTGCTGGAATATGTTGCCGCAGTTGACATCAGGCAGAGGGGCGCTGTGGGTGTTCAGGCCGATATCAGCATTCGCGGGGGCACTTTTGACCAAACCGTTATTTTACTGAATGGAATTAATATCACCGATCCGCAAACCGGTCACCACAACCTGAATATTCCCGTGAGCCTTTCGCAGGTAGAACGTATTGAAGTGCTGGAAGGGCCCGCGGCCAGAGTGTTCGGACCAAGCGCCTTTTCCGGTGCTGTGAATATTGTCACCAAACAACCCGAAGGGAACATGGTTTCTGCAAGGATTAGTGCCGGGAATTTCGGCTATCTTCACCCTGGTCTGTCAGGAGGTTTTCAAACCGGAAAATGGAGCCACTACATGGCGGGAAGCTATAAAAAATCGGAAGGGTATATTGTAAACACCGATTTTGACATTTCCAATGGTTTTTACAGCGGCCAAATGAAAACCGAAAAAGGAGACTTTCATGTTCAGTTGGGGATTTCAGAAAAAGCATTTGGCGCCCAAAATTTTTACACCCCCCAATATCCCAATCAGTTCGAAAAAACCAAAACCTATTTTTCCTCTGCCCGATGGGAATCTATCGGGCCGTTGCATTTTTCGCCCGCCGTTTACTGGCGACGGCATGCCGATAAGTTCATGTTGTTCCGGGACAATCCACCCGGTTGGTACACCAGTCATAACTACCACCAAACCGACAGCTATGGGGGCAATTTGAATTCGTGGATTTCGTGGATTGGCGGGAAAACAGCACTCGGAGCTGAAATGCGTTCGGAAAGTATTTTGAGCAATGTTTTGGGAGAGCCTTTGGAAAGTCCCGTGCCGGTTCCGGGCGGGGAGGCCTTCTATTCCAAATCAAAACGCAGGGTTACCACCTCTTTATTTGTTGATCACTCCGCCTACCTGGGGGATTTTTCGCTGAGTGCCGGCGTTATGGCCAACCATATCTCCGATAATCCGAAGGGCCTTCGCTTTTTCCCGGGAATGGATGCAGGATACCAGGTGAAGCCTGAAGTAAAGCTGGTGGCCTCGTTGAACACCTCATTGCGGATGCCCACATTTACCGACCTCTATTATTCAGGGCCGGTCAATATCGGGAATCCGGACCTGAAACCCGAACAATCACTGACCCTTGAAGGAGGGCTCAAAGTAAACAAACCATTGGTCAGAGGGCATTTCATTCTTTTTTACCGCCAGGGGAATGATATGATTGACTGGGTGAAAAAGCGTATCGATGAGAAGTGGCAACCCCAAAATCTAACGGGTTTGAAAAGTTACGGAAGTGAAATCCGTTTTGAGTGGTTTCCCCGCGAAATGCTCGGTGAGCACTGGCCCGATAAATGGGAGGTAAGTTATTTCTTCAATCAACAGGAAAAGGAGCATAAAGGGTTAATTTCCAACTATGTGCTCGATAACCTGAAGCATAAATTTATGATGTCGCTGAAGCAGAGCATTACAGATAATATTTCACTTGATTTACGCGGAACCTACCAGGACAGGAATGGCACCTATTCCCGGTTTGAAGAGGATGCCCTCCCCCAGGAATCGCCTTACCGGCCCTTCTGGCTGGTCGACACGAAAGTCAATTATCAGAAAGGCCCCTTTCGGTTTTTCGTCTCTGCACGTAATCTGCTGAACCGGCATTATTTCGATTTGGGAAATGTTATCCAGCCGGGCAGGTGGATAAAAACCGGAGTGGTATACGACCTGAAATTTCAATAAACTTTTTTTCCAGCATGGGCAAAAATTGTATATTCGTGCCCAAATAGAAATCATGTTAAAAGGAATATTAGCTATATCAGGCCAGTCTGGATTGTTCAGACTCATTGCAGAATCCAAAAACAATATTATTGTGGAATCGCTGGACACAGGGAAACGGATGCCCGCCTATTCCACGACCAGGATTTCAGCCCTCGAGGACATCGCCATTTACACCGAATCTGCCGATGTCCCCCTAAAAGATGTTCTGAAAGCCATTCATGAAAAAGAGGAGGGAGGAGAAGCCATCAGCCATAAGTCTTCCGCGGCTCAGCTTAAGGATTACTTTAGTGAAATATTGCCCGATTATGATCGCGACAGGGTTTATGTTTCGGACATTAAGAAAGTAATTCTTTGGTATAATATTTTAAGGGAAAAGGGACTGCTTGATTTCTCCGAAGACGAACAAGAGGAGGACCAATCAGAGGAAAAAAGCGAAGAATAGTTCTTGTATCCTGGAGAACTTCTTCCCGATTTCCTTTTTTGCAGGGAGATTCATCCATATTTGATTTTTCAGACCAGGCCCTGCCGGAATGAAACTCCGGTATTTTTTTGCCTGTGGCATGTTATTTGGCAAAAGTTCCCTAAAATGAAAAACTACTTTTGGGCATTTTTCCACCCCCATTTTAGTCAGAGAACACCGATTTTTCTGTCAGAAGGCCGAAATTTTCATACTTTCGCCCAATTCACCATACAAAATTTAGATTATTCTCTTTTTTTATAAAAGAAATCTTTAAATTTGTTAAAAAATCAGGCTATGTGATGAATTTAAAAGACCTTAAGTTTTTTGAAAGGTGAGAATTAATTGTTAAATTGCTCTGAAAGATTAAAATTGCATATAAAATTCATGATTATGAAAAAATTTACTTTATTTTCTTTACTGATGATCTTCTTGATGGGAAGTTCTTTTGCCCAGAATGCTGATAAAAAGTGGGCGATAGGTTTAGGCCCGGGAGTCTATCAAAATCTGGAGACAAACAATTTAGGCTTTATGGCTGATTTTTATTTTAGCCGATACCTGAGTCCATCGTTCGATTTAATGTTAAAAGCT
>CAYTDH010000106.1:0-11817 GCA_964436325.1 uncultured Tangfeifania sp. | reverse complement strand
AAGGGCATAACTTCCCCACTCACAGCGTTTTGCCTGATTGCGGGGTTGGTACGCACAATTTCTTATAAGTTTCTCTCCTTTCTTTTTTATTGGGTTTCCCTGAATGTTAATGAGCAGGGTTTCTCGGGTATGCCGGGGTTAATATCTTAACTGCTTTGTGTTTTCACTAATTTCATGAACTTCACCTGTTTCTATTTTTTCTTTCAACATGGTGGCCTGCAGGTCTGTCCAAAGTGATTTTGTTGTTCTTTGCGATAACTTCATACCCTCTTGTACTGCCTTTAGCCTCTCGGTCAACTGAACAATTAGATGTGCTATTTGCAGTAACTGGTAATAGTTTTGCATGGCGCTGGTATGTTTTCGTGAGTACTTGTGTCCGAGGTTATAGCCACCATTCTTTTGGGTATTAAACCCTTCATTTTCTATTTTCCACCTGAGCCGGCCATAAAAACTGGTTTCCCAAATTGTTTGCCTGTTTACATCTAAATCGGTTATGTGTACAAAACGCTGGTGAGAGGAATCTTCACCTGTATCGTATGAAATATATTCAACCCAGTTTAAACGGTGCTTTTTGTATTCGATGCCATTGATAAACATGGAGCTTTCCTCCTGCCGGACTTTTCCCTTTTTGCGGTTTTTTATGCGTGTTTGTTTGTTTTGTTTCTCTTCCAACGGGTAAAGCGACATCACTTCTTCCCAAACTGTTTTGAGTGAACCTTCTTTAAATGTCAGGATAAAGCGCCACCCGTTTTTCCTGCAAATATTAAAAAAGGTGTTGTTCGGGTATAGTGAATCTGCCGCTATTGCAACTGCCATACGGGGGTACATTTTTTTCAGTTTGCAGGCAAGGCGAACAAAAGCTTTCTGCTCACAGTCCTGTTTTTCATCCATATTGTCGGAGTTTTGCAGCCACTCTGTTGCCAGTGAGAGGCTGAAATTATTGGAACAAACAATTTTGGCTTCCAGTACATATACCTGCCAGGTGGTTTTTCCGTTTTTACTGGTTTTGTGCGGACAACCCGCAAAAGGTTCGTAATCGAAACTGTAAACCCCTGTGCCATCAACGGCCACAATAAAACGGCCACGGTAGCGAAACTTGTCGAGCGCCCGTTTTTCGATTAATTGCCGAACCAGCAACTGCTTGATCCTTTCCAGTTCCGCGGGTGGCAGCCCCCTCAAAAAAACATCGACCGTGTCCATCACCGGCAGGCGCAGGCCAAATATCCTGATAAAATTGTCCTCAACCCCGGCGGTGACAAACGTGTCGGTATTGTTGCGCGAACCACGCTTGAAAATAAATATTGACAGCCCGGCCATGATTATCTCGGCAATGCTGTAACTGCGCCGTGCCCTGTGATCGGGGATGTTTTCCAGCAACTGGTAAAAACCGGGATAATGCCTTTTGAGTACGGTGTAAACTAAAATGATGAACTGTTTCCCGCTGAAACGTTCGAGCCTTTGACGGCACTTTTGCTTTTTCTTTTCTCTCTAAATTAAATTACTGTCGTTTTTGCAAACGGCCAAAAAAACATGACAAAAAAACACCGCGATCCATGGAAATAAACGTAATAATTATTATATTTGAAGAACAAAAGGCAAGCCTATGGAAGTGAGTAAACCTGCTTGCCTTTTTTAAAATTTAATATTAACTCAAACGTAATAAAATTATGAGTCTGTAGAGCCGGTCTCAGGCCGGTTTTTTTAATAAAAACAGATAAAGCATTGACTATCAAATAACTATGTGCCTCAGCTCATGATGATAGAATAACCCGAAAATTAATTTTTAAGCAATTTTGTAAATTACTGATTCTTAACCCCAAAAAAGGTTAAGAATTTAATTTCGGAATTGCTGAGCATGATGAGTTTTTAAGAATGTCATGCAAATGTCGTGCAACAAAAAAAGGATTAAACTGTTTTTCAACAACTTAACCCTTTCAAAAGTCGGGGTAGCCGGATTTTACTCAGCCTCCCGAATCGCCATTATTTCAATGATTTACCTTGATGTGAATATTTTGGTTCACCGTTTTGTTCAAAAATATTGAAAGAACGAAATTTGTATTGTAAAGTTAATGATTTTTGGTTAGTTTGAAATGGGTACAATTGTTTATACTATATCGGTGTGAACAAATAACTAACTTGATGTAGTTGAAACTAAAACTCACGGGAGACATCGAATGTCCAAAATAAAATAGAACTAATTAATTTTAAAGGATTTTAACCTTCGATGGATTTTTACCAAACTCTTTACTAAAGCAAATGGTGAAATAATTTGGATCGGTAAACCCGACCTTATAAGATGCTTCAGAAACCCTTAATCCTTCATTTTTAATCAGTTCATATGCTTTCTTTAAACGAATAGATTTTATAAGGTTGTTGGGTGTTTGGCCTGTAAGCGATTTTATCTTTCTGTTTAGCTGTGTTCTGCTAATAGCAAAATGTTCTGCCAATGTTTCAATATTGAGCTGATGATTAGATAGGTTATCATCAATAAATGATTTTAGAACATCAATAAATTCGCTATCTCTATGTGTGAGTTTATTTTTGATTTGATCAATTTGACCAACACCTAAAAATCGATTTCGCAGTTTTTTTCTGTTCTCTAAAATTGTATTCACAGAAGCATCCAGCAAATCAATCGAAAATGGTTTTGTAATGTATGCATCTGCTCCAGTTGATAATCCTTTTATTTGCTGCTCTGTTGTGCTATTAGAAGTAAGCATTACCAAAGGTATATGAGAAGTATCAAAATTATTTCGGATTTCTTTACAAAAATCGTATCCGTTCATATTCGGCATTAAGATATCGGTAACAATAATATCAGGATTTTTTTCTTTAGCTAATTTAAAGCCTTCTATTCCATCGGCGGCACTATATACTTTAAAGTTATTTTCAAAGAAACCAACCAGGTATTCAAGAAGTTCTTGATTGTCCTCAACCAACAAAACTTTGGGCAAATTATATCGACTATGTTTTTTACTTCCCAGCACTGTTGAATCTGTTGCATAATCCTCCTGTTGGAATAGTAAATTTTTTTCTGTTTTTGCAATTTTAATTTCACTTTCGGCATATAATTTTTTTTCAGCCGGAATATTTACAACAAAGGTAGTTCCAACACCTTCTTTTGAGTCTACGATAATATTACCATGATGAAGTTCAACTAAATCTTTTACAATTGAAAGCCCTATACCGGTTCCTTTTATTGGTTTTTTTCCATCTCTGTTATATTGATAAAACCGATTGAAAATATTATCTAGCTCCGCCTCAGGGATACCTATTCCTGAATCTTTTACAGTTATCTTTAACCATAAGTTATTATTAATCTGTTCTTCTTCTGCGCTAAAAAATATTTCGCCATCTTCTTCTGAAAATTTTATTGCATTCGATAATAAATTCCACAATATCTTTTCTATTTTTTTTGTGTCGATAAATATATTTCTTAGAAAATTGGAACTACGCTCAAAATCAATCGATTTATTTTTACAATCCTCTTTAAAAGATTGGTATGTGTTCTCAATTATTTGTGAGATATTCGTTTCTGATACTTTTAAAGGAAGCTGATTATTTGATAACTTTCTAAAATCAAGTAGATCTGTGATTAATTTGTAAAGTCTTTGAGAGTTTCTTCTGATTAACAGAAGTTTATCTTTTTGTTTTTGGTCGATTTTATCAGAACGCAGTAGTTCATTAACAGGGGCATCAATCAAAGTAAGGGGAGTCTTCAAATCGTGTGAGATATTTGTAAAAAATGCCAGTTTCCTCTCTGTCAATTCATGCTCTGCATTAACTTTAAATTTCGAAATTTCAACTTCTTTTTTCAACTTAATTCTGTAGGCATAAAAATACATGGCACCTAAAATATTTCCAATAATAAAAACAGCATAAGCAACTATTGCATACCAGCTTAAATACCAGGGAGGATTTATACGTATAACAAGTTGCGTGGGATTACTACTCCAAACATTACTTTTATTGGTGCTTTTAACTTCGAAAGTATATTCGCCGGGCGACAGGTTGGTATAAGTAGTTTGTTGCGTTTCTCCCAGGTATATCCAATCGGCTTCCAATCCTACTAATCTATATTTAAAATTATTGTATTTGGGTAAATTTTTATCTTTTGAGAAAAAATGTATGGTGAGCGAATTTCTTTGGAATGGTAAATTAATTTTTTTGGTTTCCTCAAGCGGGTGGTTTAAAATTGGCTTATCTGTTACTTGTTTAATACTTTGGTTGTGAAAAGTAATATCGGAAATTATCACGTGAGCTTCAGAAGTATCAGGTTCTACTTTTTCTGGATCAACAATGGTAAAACCAGCATTCGAACCAAAAATTAATCTGCCATCGTCTGTTACTGTCGACGCACGAGCTGTAAATTCATTAGCAGAAAGACCATGTTCATGATTAAAGATTAGTACTTCCCCGGTTTCCATCTCAAACCTGCAAAGGCCTGAAATTGTGCTTATCCATAAATACCTCTCATTAACAGATTCAATTCGGAGAAGTGTATTGGTTGGTAAACCTTGTTCGGTTGTCCATTTGTCGAACTCACGTCCATCTTCCGACATCCGAACCAGACCCTGTGTTTGAGTTGCAAACCAGTAATATCCTTTCGCATCGCAATAGAAATCATTCAAAACGAATGTAATTCGTTTATTAATTTCTGGCAAATTGTTTTCAAGTATGTTCTTCACAAGATTTACTTTGTATAAACCATCGTATCTCAATAGTGCCAGGGTTTCATCTTCACAAGATTTTCTGAGAGACATTATTTGAAAATTTGTTGTCCTGTTGCCACCAATCGAAACGGCAAAAGGAGTAAAGGTCTCTGTATCAACATTAAAATTTAGAAGATTCTTGTTTCTATAATGCGTTGCAATCAAAAAGTTATCTCCTTTACATTTATGGAGAAAAATAATCCGTTGCATATCGTTTGCATTATCGCCACAAGGCTGATAAGACCGAATAAATTTTAAATCTGATGTGTACTTACCAAGCAATCCATCATACGTACCTAACCAAAAATTATTTTGCTCATCAGTATTAATTGCAATCACTTTTGTTCCTCGTAGTTCCGTTTTCAGGCGATTCATGTGGATATTGGTAAAAACGCTTTTGTTCTCATCCAATACTGACAAACCGTAATTGGTGCCAAAATATATTTTATCGTCTTTTTTAAAAACGTGCACTCCCTCTTTTGCTATTAACGAATTTTGATTACCGGGTTCCGGAACAATATTATCAAATGGGGAATTATCATCCACCAAACAAATCAAGCCGGCACCATATGTGGCTACCCAAACTTCATTATCTTGTCCAATATAAACATCATAAATACTGTTGCTTTTGAATTTTGGATTTCTGCGGTTGTCTCTGGTTAAAGATTTAGCATAATCTAATTTTTCATCAAGTATAATTATTCCATTTCCGTCAGTAGCCAGCCAAATTTCATTATTTACTTTAATTATTTCCTTAATAGCATGGTGATTATTAATTTTTACTTTCAATTTTGTTCTGCCAGCCTTACGTAAAAATAGATCTCCATTACTACATCCAAAAAAAATATTTCCATCAATTTCCTTAATCACAGAAACAGATTTTGCTTCTGTGAATATTGTGATTGAATTTTTTGTATGGTTGTGGCCCATAAATTTAACTCCATCCAAATTTCTACCTACCCAAAAACCTTCATTAGTAACCCAAAAAGTGGCTATATTGTTATCAGTAATTATATCACTAATTTCGGATGAATCCAATTTCATGATTGTGGAAAAATTCGCAAAATAAATTTCATCTTTATATTCACGAACTGTATTTACATAGCCTTCATATTTCATTTCAAAATTGTCGGTCGTCCGATTGTAGAAATACAAACCCCGGTCGGAAATCATCCATAGACCATTTTTATGGTCAACTAATAACTGATTTATGACTTGCCCATCAAATTGCTTGTAATTTCTGAACTCTCTGCCATCGAAACGAGAAATCCCATTTCTTGTACCAATCCATGTATATCCGTATTTATCCTGCTCGATGCAAATTGTAATATTTTGCGGCAGACCATCAATATCGCTGTAATAAAGGTATTTGTCTCTTTCAGTAGAGAAAGCAGGTTGGTCTGAGATTACCATGGATAATATAGCAATCAGACAGAATGGAAATATTGATAATCGTTTAGTTTTCATTTTCAAGGCTCAAAATAGATAAAATCTTTCAAATTTGACACAAACATGCATCTTTAGAATTCAACCAAAAATCTTTAAAAATTATTCATAGGGACCATAACCTGTTAAAAAACATATTAATTGGTTCAAAATCAAAGAATCAAAACTCTTTATAAAAGATATGTATTCAGATTAGAAAATACTTTTACATGGATTAATAATTCGAACTAAACTATATGAAACTTTCAAGATTTCTAATCATTCTTATTATAGCATTTCAGCTTGCAAACTATTCATGTAAAAATGATAAAAGCAAAAACAAAGGGAACGACAAAATGAATGTTCTTTTTATTGCTGTAGATGACCTTCGTCTTCAGGCTGGAATTTATGGTCAATCTCAAATGATTACTCCATCGTTAGATAAACTCGGAAGTGAGGGAATAGTTTTTTCGAGGGCATACTGCAGTGTCCCTGTTTGTGGAGCTTCACGTGCAAGTTTACTCTCCGGACTGCGGCCAACCCCTGATCGTTTTGTAAACTATTTCACCAAAAAAGATATAGATGCTCCGGACGTACCAAGTTTGCCAACGTGGTTTAAAGAAAATGGATATACCACTTTATCGCGCGGAAAAATATATCACCATGCAGATGACGATATTGATGCCTGGTCAGAAAAACCTTATTTGCCAAAAGTCGGGATAGGTTTTCAGAGCTATATTACTGAAGAATCAAAAAAAATTGTTGAATCGAATAAGACCACTTCAAATCCTAATCAGATAATTGGGCCGCCTTTTGAAGCTGCTGATGTTGATGATAATGGTTACCCTGATGGAATGTTAGCTGATAAGGCAATAGAAGACTTGCAACAGTTTTCGAAGAATGGTGAACCTTTCTTTTTGGCGGTAGGTTTTTGGAAACCTCATTTACCTTTTAATGCTCCAAAAAAATACTGGGACATGTACAATGAAGAGGATATGCCATTGGCAGATAATCCTTTTATGCCTGAGAATGCACCGAAAGAGGCTGGTCATCAATGGAACGAGCTTCGTGGAATGTATGATAGTGTTCCCCAAAAAGGACCGGTTTCGGATGAATTGGCCAGAAAACTGATTCATGGTTATTATGCTTGTGTGAGCTATACGGATGCTCAAATAGGTAAAGTTTTAGGAGAGTTAGAGCGTTTGGGCCTGGCAGAAAATACAGTTGTGGTTTTATGGGGAGACCATGGTTGGCACCTGGGTGAACATGGTTTATGGTGCAAACACTGCAATTTCGATAGAGTATTAAATGCTCCATTAATGGTTAGGGCGCCCGGAAAAGCCAGCGGGGCTAAAACCAATACTTTGGTTGAATTTATTGACATCTACCCTACACTTTGCGATTTAACCGGATTAAAACAGCCGGCACATGTAGATGGAAAAAGCTTTGAACCGGTATTAACAGATCCAGACAAAAAACATAAAGATGCCGTATTTAGCAGGTATCATGATGGAGAATCCGTTATTACAGAGCAGTATGTTTATACAGAATGGATACGAAACGGTGAGTTTGTCTCTCATATGCTATACGACCATAAAAATGATCCAGCAGAAAATAAAAATGTAGCTGGAATTCCGGAGTACAAAGAGACAGTAAAAAGAATGAAATCATTACTCGATGAAAAAAATGCTACTCTTAAAAATGAATAAGTATTAAGCTGTTCAATGAATAAATTTCTAACATATTTAGCTTTACTATTTTTTAGTTTAGGTTCTTTGGCAAAAGAAACTTCAGAAAAGAAATTGCCTAATGTAGTATTTATTATTTGTGATGATTTAAATGATGCCATTGAAGGAATGGGAGGGCATCCGCAAACAATAACACCAAATCTTGACAGACTCGAAAAAGCGGGAGTAACATTTTTAAATGCACAGACCAATTGTCCAATTTGTGGTCCATCACGAGCCAGTTTATGGAGCGGCTTGTATCCGCATTCAACTGGATATTTTGGATATAAGCAACAACAGAATCACTGGAGAAAAAATCCGACCTTAAAAAATACGGTTACCCTTTTTGAACACCTTGCAGGTAATGGATACCAGGTTTATGCAACTGGTAAAATCCACCATAATGGTCATGAGGACTGGACCATATTTAAAAACGCAAATGGAGAAAGTGGTTTTAAAGTTAAACCTTCTTTCGGTCCGTATCCATGGGATGGAGATCCGGCAACAAATAATGTGAAAGACCGTGGTGTAACCTATCCCTATTTGCCGGAAAATTATAATAGTAATAGTCCTTTCGATGGGTTTGGCCCTGTATTCGATATATCTTCAGCTTTTAACGGAAAAGGAACCTGGCTATATAACCACGATGGTAAAGAGTTTATATACAAAAGTGAGAAAAACAGAGATTTAATGCCGGATGAACGTTGTGTTGAATATGCGGAAAACATTTTAAACAGCCAGCACGACAAGCCATTTTTTATGGCTGTGGGATTTAACCGACCCCATTCACCCTGTTATGTGCCTGAGAAGTATTTTGAAATGTTTAATAAGGATTCCTTACAACTGGCACCGTTCTTAAAAAATGATTTAAAAGACTGTGCCAAATCTATATGGGAAGATAAGGATTTGGGGACTGGCGGCACAGGTTTTTATAAATACAGTAAACTGAATAAAGCAAATGGTGAACAAGCTCTTTTACAATGGACACATGCTTATTTAGCGAGTATCGCTTTTATTGACGAACAAGTAGGGAAGGTTGTTGAGGCGGTAAATAATAGTACATACGCCGATAACACAATTATTATTGTAACCAGCGACCACGGTTACCACATGGGTGAAAAGGAATACATTTTCAAGAATACCTTGTGGGAAGAGAGTGCCAGAATTCCATTTATTGTTGCAGGGAAAGGTGTTGCAAAAGGACAAAAGTGTAGCAACCCGATTTCGCTGATTGACGTATATCCAACGATATTAGACCTGTGCAATTTGCCGGAAAACCCGAATGATGGTGGCAATAACAAACCGTTGGACGGACATAGTCTGGTTCCCTTATTGAAAAATCCAGAAATTGGAAAGTGGAAGGGTAATGACTTTGCCATTACGGCTGTCTCTTCAAACTATGAGCTCGATGTAAACCAACCTGCCCCGGTTCAAAAACAACATTATTCCATAAGAACAGAGAAATTCCGATACATATATTGTCGTAATGGTGAAGAGGAATTGTATGATCATCAGACAGATCCTTATGAATGGAACAATTTGGCAAATAATCCTGAATACAAAAAAATTAAAATGACACTAAAGGCTAATATTGAAAAAACATGTTTCTAATAATAATAATGATGAATTTATTAAAACCTGGTATAATATTAATAGCTCTCTTTTTAGTTGCCTTTAGTATCAATGGAACAACGGAAAATGGTAGCTCATACAATACATCACTTAAAGATGCTTTTACGGGCAAATTCTATATGGGGGCCGCACTTAAAACAGGCTTTGAAAGAGATTCGAATGACATTAAGCTCGTTAAACAACAATTTAATTCTATTGTCCCGGAGAATTGTATGAAAAGCGGGGAAATACATCCAAAGGAAAATGAATATTACTGGGATGATGCTGACAAGTTTGTGGCCTTTGGTGAAGAAAATAATATGCACATTATTGGTCATTGTTTGGTATGGCACTCTCAAACTCCAGAATGGCTGTTTGTTGATGCGGAAGGCAATGATGTTTCCCGGGAAGTGCTGATTCAACGTATGAAAGATCATATTTTTTCTGTTGTTGGGCGATACAAAGGCCGAGTGCATGGTTGGGATGTGGTGAACGAAGCATTGTTGGATGATGGCACCTATCGCCAGTCAAAATGGTTTAAGATAATTGGTGAAGATTTTATTAAGCTTGCTTTTCAGTTTGCACATGAAGCCGATCCGGAAGCCGAATTATATTATAATGATTATTCATTAACTGAGCCTGCCAAAAGGGAAGGCGCAGTTAAATTAATTCAAAAACTCAAGGAAAAAGGTATTAAAATAAATGGAATTGGAATGCAGGCCCATTATCGTTTTGATATATCTCTTGAGGAGTTTGAAAGCAGTATTACATCTTTCGCCAGAACAGGGGTAAAGGTGATGATAACTGAACTTGACTTAAGTGTCCTTCCATGGGCGAATAGAAGAGCTTCTTCCAATATTGCAGACAAAGATGAATATATTGCTAAATATGATCCATATACCAAAGGTCTTCCGGATTCAGTGGAGATTAAACAAGCAGAAATATACAGCGATCTTTTTGAAATATTAATTCGACACAAAGATGTAATTGACCGTGTTACTTTTTGGGGCACCAATGACGGAGATTCATGGAAAAATAATTTCCCCGTTAGAGGGAGGACAGATTATCCGCTTCTTTTTGATAGAAATCATGAACCGAAACGGGCATACCATGAGATAATTAAACTTTCAAATAAGGAGATTACAGAAGGTAATAATGATATAAACTATGAAGAGCTTGAGGAAAGAGCAATTGCTCAACCTTTGGTGGAACATATTTACACGGCAGATCCTTCAGCGCACGTATTTAATGATAAGATTTATATCTATCCATCGCATGACATTGATGCAGGAGATGCCTTTGATGATTTGGGAAGTCATTTTGCCATGGAAGATTATCATGTTATTTCTATGGATGATATTGATAGTAAAGCTGTTGATAATGGCGTAGCATTGCATGTTGATGATGTTCCGTGGGCAAAAAGACAAATGTGGGCCCCGGATGCCAATGAAAAAGATAGTACATATTATTTATATTTTCCGGCTAAAGATTATGATGGAATATTCCGTATAGGTGTGGCAACAAGTTCATCTCCTATCGGACCTTTCACCGCTCAACCTGAGCCTATTAAAGGGAGTTATTCAATTGATCCAGCCGTGTTTAAAGACGATGATGGCAAGTATTACATGTATTTTGGTGGAATTTGGGGGGGACAGTTACAACGATGGAGAACCGGACAATATAATCCAAATCAACCTGAAAGTCCTACAGCATTTCTTCCTGAAGATGATGAAGCTGCTTTATGTCCTAAAGTAGCTGTATTAGGTGAGGACATGCTTGAATTTGCAGAAGCTCCAAAAGACCTTGTGATATTGGATGAGAATGGTGATCCTCTGCTGGCAGGTGATCATAAACGTCGTTTTTTTGAAGCTGCCTGGATGCATAAATACAATGGGAAATACTATTTCTCATATTCAACAGGTGATACACATCTGATTTGTTATGCAACCGGCGACAATCCTTATGGGCCATTTACTTATCAGGGGGTAATATTGAATCCTGTAATTGGATGGACTACTCACCATTCTATATGTAAAATTAACGAACAGTGGTACTTGTTTTACCACGACAGCGTACAATCGAAAGGGGTAACACATTTACGAACTATAAAATTCACCAAACTAACTCACAGGGAAGATGGCTCTATTGAGACCCTTAATCCTTATGAAAATTGAAAGTAATAATTTGGAAATATGTATAATCTAATCTTTTAAAAATGAATCTATGAAAGAAAAACTTAAGTTTTTCCTTTCTTCAAGAACCAGGAAAGGAAACAAATTTTGCCTAAAAGCTGTTTGGTTTATGTTTTTTCTTATAGCGCCAGTGGTTTTTGTTTATGCAAA
>CAYTDH010000105.1:0-11826 GCA_964436325.1 uncultured Tangfeifania sp. | reverse complement strand
CCACGAAAATACGAAAACACCAAAGTTCACTAAATCTTGTTCTAAAATATCAATTCTTTTTCGTGCTATTTCGTGCTTTTGTGCTTTAGTGGCATTTCTTTTTTTTAGCCACAAAAACACGAAAACCCCAAAGTTCACTAAATCTCAAAAAATTAAATATGAATACCGTTATTGAAGCCATTGATGTTTCTTCACGTTCAACAGAACGAAATATTGATAAATGAAAGCAAGAAGAAAAAAAATAGAATTGGCACGGATAAAGGCGGTTACCGGCAAGTGATTGCTCATTCCGTCAGTTTCTTCCGAAAGCTCTTTCCTCCTTTATAAACGGATTTGCGTATCCACCACCCACCCCGATGGTTTTTTCCGCATCCGCCGGGGGATGTTCTCCAGAATGGCCGATTGAAGGGCCTGGATCTGCTTTTCATAAACCGGATTTCGGAGTGAAACCAAACTGATTTCCCGGGCAGGCGGAGTGCCTTCAAATTCTTTGATTAAATCTTCCTGCCCGGCCGAAACATTCATGGTAGCCAGTTCCGGAATAAACGTAATCCCCCCTTTGTTTTCAACAATCCGCCGGAGTGATTCAATGGAGTGGCTCCGGTAAACCAATGGCTGACCGGGTTGAGCCGGCGATTTTACCTGGCAGATGGAATTCACCTGGTTTTGAAAACAGTTCCCCTCTTCGAGGTACCAAATCTCCTCTTCGTTTATTGCTTCAATCGAAACCTGGTTCTTGCTAAAAAGTGGATGATTCGGGGAAATGTACGCAAAAAACTGTTCATAAAACAACGGCGTAAATTCAATACCTGTTGTGGAAACCGGGGTGGAAAGAATGCCGAGATCAAGCGTCCCCGTTTTTATCCTGCGGATGATTTCTTCTGTTTTTAACTCGGAAATTTCAACCTGTAACTTGGGGTACCTCCGGTTCAAATCCCCGATGAACAAAGGAACCAGATATGGAGCCAGCGTAGGGATTATTCCCGTTTTCAGGGTCCCCTGAATTTCTTCTCCCATTTCCATCGATAAATCAGTCAACTGCTTCATCTTGAGCAGAATTTCCGAAACTCTCTGGTGAAATACCTCTCCCTCCCGGGTTAACTCCAGAGGCCGCTTGCGCCGGTCAATCAGTTTAAATCCCACCTCCTCTTCGAGTTTTCCTATTTGCAGACTCAGCGCAGGCTGCGTTATATGAAGCTGGCCTGCTGCCCTGGAATAACTGCCGTGCTGAACCAGGGCCTGGAAATATTCAAGCTGTGAAAAATTCATTATAAGTTTTTCTAATGGGCCAATAAAAATAGAAAATAATTCTTATAGTACATTTGTAATCGAAATAAAAAACAAATAAAAACCATTAAAAATAAAAAGTTATGAGTAACAAAAATCAAAAAGTAATTGACAAACTGAATGGCCTTTTGGCCGATTATCAAATTTATTATCAGAACCTGAGAGGTTTGCATTGGAATGTAAAAGGCGCCATGTTTTTCTCACTCCATGAAAAGTATGAAGAGTTCTACAACGAAGCAGCAGAGGTGATCGATGAAATTGCTGAGCGCATCCTGATGCTGGACGGTCAGCCGCTGCATACTTTTGGAGACTACCTTAAAAATGCTGGATTGAAAGAGGTTTCAAATGTGTCCGGAGGAAAAGAGGGGGTACAGGTTGTGTTGGAAAACAGCCAGTCCTTGCTGAAATCATTCAACGACATTCTGGAGCATGCCGACGGGGATGAAGGAACAGCGGCCCTCATGAGTGATTTGATTGGTGCTGCTGAAAAGCGGATTTGGATGCTCAAATCCTGGCTTAGTTGAGGGTGATTGGCCTCACTGGCGTTCGGCGTTGATTTGCCTCGCTGCGCTCGGCGATGAATGACCTCGCTGGCGCGAGGTGATAATTGGCCTCGCTATGCTCGGCGCGATTTGCTTCGCGCCATTTGCCTCGCAATGTTTTGCGGGGTTTTTTTTGCTTTATTGGTGTTCGGCGTTCATTAGAGTTGCGGTTTTGGTGGTTGGAGGACTGCTTTTGAAAGGATCTTGCTTTAGTTACAGTCAATTTTGAACTGTCATGGGCAGCTAACAGGGAATCGGACTTTCCTGAGTCTTACATCTCCCCGAAGGAGATAAAATCCGCCCTTTCAGGGAAATAGGGGGCTTTAACCAGCGACCACGTTCTCCGGAAGTTTACCCGCCAGATGACGGATTACATGCTCGTTTCATAAGTACAAAAATAACTTAATTTTTTTTGCACTATTTTTGTACACCTTAAGAAAAAAATATGCGCTACATTCTTTTTTCAATGTTTCTGTTTTGGGTCTTTCCCGGTATTTCCCAGATCAACCAGACCGATGCCAACGGTTTACGGCAGGGGAGATGGCAGAAGGAGTATCCCTCCGGAGGATTGATGTACGAAGGTACCTTTAAAGATGGAAAACCCACAGGGGAGTGGACACGTTATTATGCCGGTGGACAGGTCCGGGCCCGCATTCAATATGCTGAAGAATCGGATTCGGCCTTTACAAAGCTTTTCAACAGACGGGGCAAATTGGTGGCCGAAGGGAATTACCTGGATGAGCAAAAAGCGGGATGGTGGACGCTCTATTCCCAGGACCGGAAAATTGCTGAGGAGCATTACAAAAACGGGAAGAAGCACGGCATCAGCCGAAAGTTTTATCCTTCGGGTGAGTTATTCGAAGAGACGGAATGGCAAAACGGTGTTCAAAATGGAAAGTATCAGGTGTTTTTCAAAGACGGTTCCCCTTATATGCAATGCAAATTCAGTGAAGGAAAACGCAATGGGCTGTGCCTTTCGTTTTATGAAAATGGCCGGATGGAGATGGAAGCCCGTTACAAAAACAACCTTCGTCATGGTGAATGGAAATTTTACCATTCCTCGGGAGAATCCCTCTATACGCTAAAATACAATCTGGGAAAACTTCTTAATCCGGAAGTGCGCGACAGCATTGATAATTTGCAGATTCAGGAACTGGAAAACAACTCCCGGTCCATTCCCGATCCCGAAAAGTTCATGCAAGATCCCTCGCAATACATGATGCAAATGCAAAAATTCCGTTAAATTCCGGAATATTTCATTAATTTGTACCCTGTTTTCCTGTTTTCAAAAAGAAAGCAGGGGAGATGCGATAAACCCGGAATTTTTATGCAGAAATCCCTTTTGCCGATCATATGGACGTTTTTGATTTTTTCCTTTGATGTTTCATGGGGACAGTCGTTTTATTGGGTTGCTTTTACCGATAAAAGCAATTCTCCATGGGATTTGGAAAATCCCGAAGCTTATCTTTCGAGTCGCGCCCTGGAGCGCAGGGAGAAACAAAACATCGCCATCGATTCGCTCGATTTACCGGTGAACCCTTCCTATATTCAACAAGTACTTGAGCTGGGAGCCAGGAAGGTCCATTCTTCGAAATGGCTCAACGGTGTTACTGTAAAAACAGAAACCCTTAACTTCCCTGACGCGGCCATGGCCCTTCCTTTTGTGAGAAACGTACAGCTTACCAAAAGGGCGGGGCAACTGAAAAGCCAAATTTCCAAATTCAGGGAGCTGGGGCCGGAGGATCCATTCTTGGATATCGATTCGGCTGCTTATGGGGCATCGGTGTACCAAATTGCCCAGCTAAACGGCCATTTTTTGCATAAACAGAAATTTAAAGGGGAGGGGATGCACATTGCGGTTATGGATGCCGGCTTCTACAGGGCCGATCGTTATGCTGCCTTCGACAGTTTATGGGCCGGCGGGCAGATTTTGGGAACAAAAGATTTTGTAAATCCCGATGAACCTTTTTTTGAAGGGCATTATCATGGGATGAGTGTCCTTTCCATTATGGGGGGGAACATCCCCGGCGAACTGATAGGGACCGCTCCCGGGGCCAGCTACTGGCTCCTGCGCACCGAAGATACCTTTTCGGAGTTGCTGATTGAGGAGGACAACTGGGTGGCAGCAGCCGAATTTGCCGATAGTGCAGGCGTGGATATTATTAACTCTTCCCTGGGTTATTTCATTTTCAATGACCCGTCCATGAATCATACCTACGAAGACATGGACGGTAACACCACCCGGGTGACCCGGGCTGCCAATATTGCAGCCACCCGCGGAATGCTGGTTTTTTCAAGTGCCGGCAACGAAGGGTCCGGAACCTGGAAGTATGTCATTGCCCCTTCCGACGGAGACCATGTTATTGGGGTGGGGGCTGTGAACAGGGAGGGAGTACCTGCTCCATTCACATCCTATGGCCCTGCTTCCGACGGAGCCATCAAGCCAAATGTTTCGGCTATGGGGTGGCGGACCGCAGTGCAAAAAAGCGACGGGACTATTGCCAGCGGAAATGGTACTTCTTACTCCTCTCCGGTGATGGCCGGCACCGCTGCGTGTCTCTGGCAGGCGAACCCTCATGCTGCGGCTGCTGAAGTGAAAAATGCCATCGAACAGAGCGGGCATCTTTTTAACCATCCCGATTCATTGCTGGGGTATGGGGTCCCCGACATGAGAGTCGCTGATAAGATTTTGAAGATGCCCCTCATGGAACAATGGCAAAACGATGGACAGTGGCTGGCCTATCCCAATCCTGTGAGGGATTATCTGGTCCTGCAGAAAAATTCCAATGAGGTTTACGAAAGCATTGAGCTTTCTTTTCATTTCACCGATGGCCGTTTGATTCGCAAAGAGGTAAAATCCGATGCCCCCAAAATAATCGTAAGTAATTTGCAGACTTTGCCAACAGGACTGTTAATTTTGCAGATAAAATCGAATGATGGTACCGATGCGGTAAAAATTTTTAAAAGCCCTTAACCGGATGGATGAAAGACTGTCGCTTTACGAATTGAATCAACAGATTAAAAAGACCCTGGACGATGCGTTCCCGGCACTCGTTTGGGTGGTGGCCGAAATCAGTGAACTCAAGGAGAACCGTAATGGCCATTGTTACCTGGAACTGGTGGAGAAAAAAGGAGACCGGATGATTGCACGGGCAAGGGGAACCATTTGGTCCTATACCTACCGGATGCTGAAACCCTATTTTGAGACCAGCACAGGGGAGCGCTTCAGTCATGGGCTGAAAATCCTGGTTCAGGTTGCGGTGGCCTTTCACCCGGTGTATGGACTGAGCCTCAATATTAAGGATATTGATCCTGCTTATACCATGGGAGATATGGCCTTGCAGCGGAAAGAAATCCTTGAAAGGTTGCAGAAGGAAGGGGTTTTTAGCATGAACAAAGAACTGGACCTGCCACTGGTGCCGCAGAAGATTGCAGTTATCTCCTCTAAAACTGCCGCCGGGTACCAGGATTTTATGGAGCAGCTAACCATGAATTCCGCGGGAATCCGGTTTTACACCCGCCTTTTTGAAGCCACCATGCAGGGAACAGAGGCAGCTCCCTCTATTATCCGTGCCCTGGAGCGGATTTTTCAGTACGATGATTTTTTTGATGCCGTGGCCATTATCCGGGGTGGTGGAGCCACGGCCGATCTCAGCAGTTTCGATAATTATGATTTGGCCTTTAATGTGACCCAGTTTCCATTGCCCGTTATCACAGGTATCGGGCACGAAAAGGATGACACTGTTATCGATTTAATCGCCCACACCCGCATGAAAACACCTACAGCCGTGGCGGAGTTTTTTATTAATGGGGCAACTGTTTTTTGGGAACGGCTAAACAGTCTCCAGGAGGAAGTGGTTGCTTCGGTGCGGGAGGATGTGCTGGACAGAAGCCGGAAACTGGAGACTATTGCCGGTGATATTCAACGGAGCGTTAGTCAGTTTATTTTTGAAAAGCAAAATCAACTTTCAAGAAGGGGAAATCAAATCCATCAGCAGGTGGGCCGGTTTTCGTATAACCGGAAACATGAGCTGAACCATTATCAATATACGCTGCGGACAAACCTGTCTGCCTGGAAGCAGGTAAAAAGAGAGGACATCACCCAAAAGCAGCAGATGCTGAAAACCCGGGTTCGTGAAATGCTTTATCAGAGGGAAACCTTTCTTGACCGCAGGAAAGACCAGTTTAAGAATGATGTGTCGCGAATGCTGGTGAGGGCGCACGAAAGAATTCAAGTGAATGAGAAAACCATGCGGTTGCTCAATCCTGAAAACGTATTAAAAAGAGGATATACCATTAGCATGAAAGAGGGCCGCATTGTGAAATCGGTGCATCAACTATCGGAAAACGATGATATGGAAACCCGCTTTTCCGATGGGAAGGTGAAAAGTAGAATAGTAAAAAAAGAATAGCATGGCAACAACAAAAGTAACCTACAAAGAAGCAATAACTGAAGTGGAAGAGATTCTGCGAAAGATCGAGCAGGAAGAACTGGATGTGGATGAACTGACGGAGAAAGTCAAGAGGGTTTCTGTCCTTCTTAAAATCTGTAAGGATAAACTTTTGAAAACCAATGAACAGGTAGAGCAGATTTTAAAAGAGATGGAAGACTAATTCAAAGAAAATATGTATACACAAAAACAACTTGCCAAAACCATTGATCATGCGGTATTAAAACCGGAATTTACCGATAAGGACCTGCAGGAGCATGCACACATGTGCATTGAAAAGGAAGTTTTCAGCATGTGTGTGAAACCGGCGGATATTTCCCGGGCTCATGAGCTGTTAAGCGACAGCCCGGTGAAGGTCTCTTGTGTTCTGAGTTTTCCCCACGGGGCAGACGCCACTGCTGTTAAAGCCTTTCAGGCCAGGCAGGCTATTGCTGACGGGACCGACGAAATTGACATGGTGATGAATATCGGCAAATTTTTGGGCGGTGACTACACCTATGTTGTCGATGACATTAAAGCAGTGGTGAAGGAGGCACACCAGCATGGCATTTTGGTGAAGGTTATCCAGGAGAGCGGATTCCTTTCACTCGATCAGGTGGCGAAGGCTTGCGATCTGGCTTTCGAGGGAGGCGCCGATTTCGTTAAAACCTCCACCGGTTTTGGCCCGGGCAAAGCTACCCCGGAGGTAATCGATGTGATGCTGAAAACCGTGGGCGACAAAATGAAGGTGAAGGCTTCCGGAGGGATCCGGACCTGGGAAGATGCCGTGGCTTTTCTTAAACAAGGGGTCGACCGGCTTGGCATTGGTTCATCCCAGGATGTTTTGGAAGGCGGAAAAGCATCAGGAAGTTACTAAATCATTGACATAGGGGATTCGAAAGACCTCTTCATTAAAAGGACAATATGTATTTTTTAAACGGAGACCGGATATATTTTAAACCGAAGGATGGAAATGCTTCACCCGAACAACAGCTTGACGATTGCCTCGGGCAGGTAAAGCAAATTAATTCGGGCAAAAAGGTTATAAAACTGAATTTTTTTGTGGATACTGCATCTGAAGAGGAATACCGATTGCTTCAGGCACGAATTGAGGAACTCGTTGCTCACCGTTTTTCCACTCCCCTGATAACAGGTGTTATTGCCCAACCGCCGCTTACCAGCAAAATTTTGGTGGAAGCTTTTTATTACGATGAATCTTTATGGAGGTCCCGTTTTTTGTCCTGTGAAGATGGCTCGGCCATGCTATTCACGCGGGAAAATTCCGAGATTCTTGTTGGACAAGTGCAGGTGAATACGGCTAATGGCTGCCGTGAAAATTCCGCCGCTGCTTTTTCGGCTTTCGGGAATTTGCTTGGTCAAACAGGTCTGCCCGTTCATTCGGTGGTTCGCCAGTGGAACTACCTGGAAGATATTCTGGGGATGGATGATGAAAACCAGCGTTACCAGGAATTTAACAATGTGCGTTCGGAGTTTTACGGAGATGCATTTCATACGTCAGGTTACCCTGCTGCCACCGGTATTGGAATGAACCGCGGCGGGATCATCATTGAATTTGTAGCCGTGCGTTCCGATGTTGTCCATACCGTTCCCCTTGACAATCCTGAGCAGATTTCGGCGCATGATTACAGCAAGGAGGTATTGATAGGCGAAGCGTGTGCAGTGAAATCCACCCCTAAATTTGAACGTGCCCGTTACCTTGAGTTGTTTGGGAAAAAGCTGATCTTTATTTCCGGAACTGCTTCCATACGTGGTGAGAAAACGGCAGGTGTGGGCGATCCGGAGCTGCAAACCGAGATTACCATTCAAAATATCCAAAGCCTTTACTCCCCTGAAATGCTTTCGCAGATCAATGAAAATAACCTTCAGCCCAGGTACGGTCATGCCCGGGTGTATGTCAAACGCCGTGAGGATTTTGAGACCATTCAAAAGACGTTTGAACGGTTTTTTGGACGGCTTCCCGTGGTCTATATCCTGGCTGATGTCTGCCGCGATGATCTGCTGGTGGAGATTGAAGGAAAGGTTTTGCTGGTTTAACCTTTATTTCCTTTTATGGGTGTAAAATGTCGGGCTGATTTATTAAATTTGAGTACTGATTAAATTGCTATGCTCAATTATTCAAAGCAAATCAAATATTGGAAGGAAAATGCAACTGAAGATTTTGAAACGGCGGAAATTCTCATTTCTAATGGCCGGTTTGTTCATGGATTATTTTTTTGTCATCTAAGCATCGAGAAAATACTAAAGGCATTGGTAGTCAAAAAAACCGGCGAAATTCCACCAAAGGTACATGACATTTTTTACCTTTCAAAGAAAGCTGGAATTACGATTCCGTCGGAAAAACAATTTATTTGTCAGGTTCTCATGAAATATCAGTTGGAAGGTCGTTACCCCGAAAATTTCCCTGCTAAACCTGAACCTGAATTTGTAAGAAGTTATTTAATTGAAACTCAAAAGCTACTGGAATGGTTCAACAAGATGTTATCGACCTGATTAAACAATACATAAAAAATTTACGGGATGGGGGAATGGATATCAAATTTGCTTTATTGTATGGGAGTTATGCCAAAAATGAAGAAAATAAGAATAGTGATATTGATGTCTTGCTTATAGCCGATGATTTTGATACAAATGATGATGTTATTTTGTCAGCTCCATGGTCACCTAAGTACCGAAATGATTTTAGGATTGAGCCTGTTGCCATCGGCACAAGGCGATTTAAAACAGATGATGGCTCTCCTCTTATTGAGATAGCTCGTAAAGAGGGAATTAAGATTGAAGCCTGAAAGATTTTTTTTATCCTGTTCATATTATTCAATCTTTTCCAAAAGTTTGAAATTAAAAATCCGCGGCAGGCTAATTTTTCAGGTTTGCCGCGGATTTTTAATTGAAGCAAAAACCTGACTCCACTTCAAAAAGTCTGGTAAAAGAAAGAATGCCAGGAAGATCACAAAACACAAATTAAAAAGGTTGGGAAGTCATCAATCAAAATTGAATGAAATTTTCTATCAAAGCCTTAATGGCAAGATTTTTTTGCAGTGATTTTAAAACTTAAAATCAACACCCAGCATATAATGGATTCCGGCCTGTGGAAAATAGCCGTCCATTTTGTACCGTTCCCCCCCGAGGATATAGGAGTAGACCCAGGCATTGCTTTCATATTCATGATCGAACAGGTTATTGACCATGAGGTGCACTTTGATTTCATTGAAAAGCGATGTTTCAAAGACATAATCCACCTTCAGGTTGTTGACCAGCCAGGGGTCCAGCCGATGGTCTTCGCTGGCCGTATTGTCGATGTATTGTTTGCCCACGTATGAAGTGGTTAATGAAAGGGATAAGTTATCGGCCGGCTCCAGACTAAAATGGCTGTTGGCAATTACCGAAGGCGAAAAGGCAATATCGGTGGTGCCCAGTTTAAAGGCTTCCTGTCCGCCCGTATCCCAGTTATCCACATACTCGGTGAAATCTTTTATCTTGTTTCGGCTGAATGTAGCATTGCCCTGCCATTGCAAATTCCGGGTGATGATGACCCCGGCCTGGAGTTCAATTCCCCTACGGTAGCTGTTGTCTACATTGACCATTATCGGGTTGCCCACATCGTTAATCTCTCCCGTGAGCACCAGTTGATTCGTGTAATGCATGAGGTACAGATTGGCACTTCCCTGAAATCTGGTGGCATTATAATTATAGCCAAATTCCCAGTTATATAAAGTTTCGTGGGTAGGTTCCGGGTCCTCAGGGCCAATGTCAATAAAGGCGGTGCGATTGGGCTCGCGGTTGGCTGTGGCAAAAGAGAAGTACACTTCCTGATTGGCAGCAGGCTCATAGAATAGTCCTGCTTTGGGATTAAAAAAGTCAAAAGCATGGGTTTGCGAGATGTTTCGCAAATCATCGTCAATGCCATCAATCTCATAATCGATCCGGCGGTATTGTATATCAGCGAATAAATTAAGTTTTGGAAGAATCGCGTAGTTGTACTTCCCAAAAAGGTTAAAATCTTTCTTGAGGCCCTTATTGTTGTACCATTCGTGATCGGGTTCTGCATTTCCGAGGAACTGACCCCAGATCACATTTCCGTAATGGTCTCCGTCATAGGTATTCCAGCCTCCTCCCAGGGTGAAATCACTTTTCCTTTTGGTGTAATTCAGCGAGAAGGTGAGCCCGTAGAAATGGTTGTCGAGCCATTTGCGGTTTACCAGATCGGTGGATTCGATGGTTTCTTCCCCCATGGTTATGACCGGCAGTTGGTAATTCTCAAGGTCTTCTCCCGGTTTATAGTTTTCGTAATAGCCCAACCCACGGATGTAAAACAATGAAGTGTTGAGGTTAAGGGCCTGGTTGAATTTCTGGGTGAAATGCAATTGGTAATGGTCTTGCTGGTAATTATCCACCTGATTTTCATAAGTATAATAGTTGTAAGTCCGGCTGTCGGAATTGATCATCTCCGCTGTTTGCTGCGGGGTATACAGCCAGTGTTCCTCGTATCGTTGCATTCCTTCGAGGTCATTATTTAGTCTTACGGACGGTACGCCCCACCATGATTGGTAAGTTTTTTCCCATCCTGAAAAAACGGTGGCTTTGATGACTGTTTGGCTGGAATAATAGCCTCCGGAAACAAAAAAGGATTTCAGGTTAGAGGTGGCGCGGTCGATGAATCCGTCTGAGGTCACTTTTGACAAGCGGGCATCGAGGGTAAAATGGCCGTTGATGAGGCCGGTGCCGGCCATGACTGTATTCTTCAGGGTGTTGAACGACCCTGCTGCTGTTTTGTATTCGGCATAGGCATCTTTTTTGAGCGTATTGGTTTGCAGGTTAATGGTAGCCCCAAATGCTGCGGCTCCATTGGTGGATGTCCCTACTCCCCGCTGAATCTGGACGTTTTCCAGCGAAGAGGCCAGGTCGGGTTGATCAACAAACCAGGTGCCGTGCGATTCGGCATCGTTCAGCGGAATGCCGTTCACCGTAACATTAACCCGGTTCAGATCGGTTCCGCGAATCCGGAAATTGGTGTAGCCAATCCCGGCCCCTGCATCGGAAGTAGCTACAAAAGAAGGGGTTAATTGCAGCAGGAACGGAATGTCCTGCCCCATATTGCGGTTGGCAATCTCTTCCCCGGAGAGGTCTGTATAAGCCACCGGTGTCTTGTCGCGGGCCCGGGTTGCTTTAATGAGTACCTCCCCGGTCATGATGGATTCCGGTTCCAGGGAGATTTGGAGTTCTTTTCCGGCTGGAATGCTGACGCTGACTTTTTGCGTTTCAAACCCTACAAAGGAAGCTTTCAGCACATAATCGCCTGCGCGCAGGCCGGAAAATTCAAACTGCCCGTTTTCTCCTGCGGATACACCATATAGCGTGTTCCCGATAACAATACTTGCCCCCGGAAGGGGAGTTCTCTCATTGTCTGTCACAACTCCTTTCAGCGTATATTGCCCCCAGGCAATAATGGCAAAGAACTGCAAAAGCAGCAAACTACTAAAACGTTTCATTTTTTTGAAAATTTGGTTAAAAACTAACCAATGGAGTGGGACGCATCCCTTTTTGCCCTC
>CAYTDH010000104.1:0-11864 GCA_964436325.1 uncultured Tangfeifania sp. | reverse complement strand
AACTCATGATTTATCTCTTATTTCTGTATATTCTTAATCAAACAAACAATCGGTTTTCAAAATGGTTGATGGCCTTTTTCCAAATAAAAAAACAGCACAAAAATGGCATTTTTTGAAATAAAAAAAGGTGAAAATTTTGCGAAGGCCAAAGTAAGACAAAATTCATCGACAATTTTTATCTTTTACAGACAAGTATCAGGGAGGAAGGTTTAATATAGGCAATAAAAAGAGTAAAAAAAACCATTTTAGTAGAAAGAAATCGTAACTTTGCCGGGCATTTACCATACGATATTTAGATGCAAACACTTGAATTTGATACCGTTGTCATTGGCAGTGGACTAGCCGGGCTTACAGCTGCTTATCACTCGTCGAAATTTGGCAAAGTAGCCATTGTTACCAAATCGGAACTCGACACGAGCAATTCCTATTATGCCCAGGGAGGCATTGCGGCTGCCATTACCCCGGACGATTCGCCCGATCAGCATATGAAAGACACGCTTCTTGCGGGCCGGGGACTTTGCGATGAAGACGCAGTTAACATCCTGGTGAATGAAGGCAAAGAGCGGGTTTTGGAGCTCATTGACATGGGCATGCCTTTCGATAAAAAAAACGGAGAATACATTCTCGGACTGGAAGGGGGACACAGCAAGCGCCGGATTTTACATGCCGGCGGCGATGCCACAGGAAAAGAACTTACCTGTTTTATTCTTGAAAAAGTAAAAAAACAGGAGGCCATTGTGCCTTTTGAGTACATGGCAGCCGTTAAACTCCTGAAAAGCAAGAACCGAATAACAGGCGTTCAGGTCATCGATTTTAAAACAGGGAATAATGTCATTTTCAAGACCAAAGCGGTCATTTTAGCTACCGGAGGCTTATCGCGCATTTTTGAGCGGTCAACCAATCCCCATACGGCCACAGGCGATGGAATTGCCCTGGCTTACGATGCCGGAGCAGAGATCGAGGATATCGAATTCATCCAGTTTCATCCCTCCGCTTTGTATGTCCCCGGGAAAGAAGCCTATTTAATCAGTGAAGCGGTAAGGGGTGAAGGGGCCTGGCTGCTGGACCACAATGGCAAACGTTTTATGAAGGACATTCATCCCCTTGCTGAACTGGCTCCGCGCGATGTGGTGGCGTACAATATTTTCCGGCAAATACGCGATTCCGGCATCAACTACATTTATTTATCGCTCAAGCACCTCGATGCCAAAAAAATAAAAAAACGGTTCCACAACATTTACCTCCATCTGAAGGAGATGGGATTTGACCTCACCCGTGACCTCTTGCCGGTTTCCCCTGCAGCGCATTACATGGTTGGCGGAATTCGAACCAACCTGCATGCCGAAACCAATATAAAAGGCCTGTATGCATGTGGTGAGGCAGCTTCAACAGGAGTTATGGGAGCCAACCGGCTTGCCAGCAATTCATTGCTCGAATGCCTGGTGTTTGGCAAACGGGCAAGCGACAATGCAGCAAACCTGCCCCAATTAAGAGAAGACCTTCCCCTGGTCCCGGAATTAAAAATATCAGAAAAACATGAATCCACCTTTCTCTCTTATCAGAATAAAATCGCATCTGCCATGTCGAAAAACCTGGGTATCGTAAGAAATGGTGCGGATATCAAAAAAGGGATGGAAACATTTGCGACCATCGAAGAACAATTCAGTGACTATAAAAATGAATACAACCTGCTGAAGATAAAAAACAGTGCCACGATTTGCCGGTTAATTGCCACTTCAGCCCTGCAGCGCGAAGAAAGCAGGGGAGGCCATATCCGGAGCGATTTTTCCTCAGAAAATCCGGACTTGAGGGTTCATATTGTGCAGCAAAAAAACAGAGACATTGCGTATAAACTTGTTAGAAAGTAGAAAAAGATGATGGATGAAAAAACGTTGCGATCAGCAGAGGTATTGTTTGATCTTGCTTTTGCCGAGGACATTGGAGACGGCGACATAACCACCAACAACCTCGTCCCCCCCGATAGCCATAAAACAGCCATCCTGGTAGCCAAAAAAGAGGGCGTTATCGCCGGCCTTCCTGTTGCCGAAATGGTTTTCAGAAAATTTGATAACACGATCAACTGGGATGTAAAAATACCCGATGGCAACCAGGTGAAACCAGGGGATATCCTCGTTGAATTTGAAGGAAATTACCGGGCCCTCCTGACGGGTGAACGGAAAGCCCTGAACTTTTTGCAGCGCCTTTCAGGAATTGCCACCTTCGCCAGCAAATGCATGAAAGAGGTGGAAGGCCATGATGTGGAAATTCTGGACACCCGGAAAACCCTTCCCGGCTACCGTCACCTCGATAAATATGCGGTACGTATGGGAGGAGGCTCCAACCATCGCTTCGGGCTGTACGACATGGTCATGATTAAAGACAATCACATAAAGGTGGCCGGCGGAATAAAGGAGGCGGTGGATGCCATACGAACCAAAATTCCCAAAAGCATAAAAATTGAAGTGGAAACAACCAACCTCCAACAGGTGCAGGAAGCCCTCGATGCAGACGTGGATATCATCATGCTCGATAACATGAGCTCCAAAATGATGAAAGAAGCGGTAACGCTTATCGACCGGAGGGCCAAAATCGAAGCATCAGGAAACATGACCCTGAAACGTATACGGAAAGTGGCTTCCACCGGTGTGAACTACATATCGATTGGTGCCCTGACCCATTCCGTTAAGGCACTCGACATCAGCCAGCAAATCATTAAATAACATGAACCTGGTCATCGATATCGGAAATACCCGCACCAAATTATCTGTATTTCACCAGGGTGAAGCAGTGATTACGGTACCCTTTGATGAATTCCATCCCGAATTCATTGATGTTCTGAAAAAGGAGCATCCATCGCTCAACAAAGCCATCCTCTCTTCTGTAAAAAAGCTGGAATCCGGATTTGTCCGTTCCCTGAAAACAAAATTTAACATTTTTATTCAACTGGATGAAACCACTCCGCTTCCATTCGAAAACAGATACCAATCCAAAGAAACGCTGGGCTATGACCGCATTGCAGCCGTAGCAGGAGCACATTCTTTGTATCCGGAAGCCGATGTGCTCGTTGTTGATGCCGGCACCGCCATCACCTATGACCTGCTAACCCGCGATGGACAATACCTTGGCGGTAATATTTCGCCGGGTCTCACCATGCGGTTCAAAGCCCTCCATCAATTCACAGATAAACTGCCGCTGGAAGAGCCGGATGACACGCAACACCTTTTTGGCCGGACAACCGGAGAGGCCATCCGCACCGGTGTTCAGCAAGGTGTTCTTTATGAAGTCGATAAAACCATTGAAGCATTTAATGAAATTTATAAAAATTTAAAAGTTATTATTACCGGAGGCGACGTTAATTTTTTTGATTTGAAGTTAAAAAATTCTTTCTTTGTACATTTCAATTTAACAGCCTTCGGGCTAAACAGCATATTAGAACATAATGGGGAGATTAAGAAGCGTTAGTTTACTGGCCGGGTTGGTTTTATTTCCGGCTTTATTATTTGCTCAATTTAACAACAATACCAGTTCGCCCTACTCACGATTCGGGTTAGGCGACCTTCAGCATTACAGTTTCGGACGGACAACAGCGATGGGAGGCGCTTCACTTGCCAGCAGGAATGGACAGCAAATCAACACCTCCAATCCTGCCTCCTATACCGCCGTCGATTCGCTGGGGTTCATGTTTGAATTCGGGGTATACGGGAAGTTCTCGCAATACAGCAACGATATCAATACCATGAATGCCAATGATGTGAACTTCCGGTATTTTGCCATGAACTTTCAAATTACCAACTGGATGGCAACCAGCCTGGGACTAACCCCCTACTCCGATGTAGGATATGACGTGCAGGTTACGGAAAATATTTCCAATGCCGGGGAAGTCCTCTACAATTACTTCGGGGAAGGCTCCATCTCGAAAGCTTACCTCGGATTGGCCATCGAACCGGTTGAAAACATATCTGTAGGAGCCAATATCAATTACATGTTCGGAACCCTGAACCGCAATGCGGAAGTCTTTTTTCTGGAAGCAGCGGACTACTACAGCATTCAAAAATATGAAGCCATCCGGTTGCGCGATTTTAACCTGGGGTTAGGTGCCCAGGCAACCCTTCCGTTAAAAGAGGAAGAACATTTGGTTTTTGCTGCGGTCCTGGAAAATAAACCGACCTTTACGAGTTTTTATTCCGATTTGACCAGTAAATACATCAGCTACCAAATAGGCACGAGCTCCAATACCGACCAGGATACCCTGAACTACCAAAGTGAAGATGAAAGTGCCATTCAGTTCCCGCTGAGTTATGGATTGGGAGTCTCCTATGTGAAAAAAAATTCCCTGGAAATCAACCTCGATTATTACCACCAGGAATGGTCAAAAGCAAAATTTTTCGGTTCTGTTAACCCAATATTAACAGATTTAGATAAATTTGCCGTTGGTGCTGAATGGATTCCTGACCGTTTTTCCATTCGAAGTTACCTGAACCGGATTGCCTACCGGGTCGGGTTGAAATACGAAAACTCATATTTATTTGGCGATCAACAGGATGTTGTTGCCGAAAATCATAAAATAAAAGATTTTGGCATAAGTTTTGGAGTAGGATTACCCATATACCGTTCCAATTCCACCATTAACGTTTCTGCGGAACTGGGAAGAAGAGGAACAAAAGAACACAATTTGGTCCTTGAAAATTATGCAAAAATACACCTGAGTGTGAATTTATACGACAGGTGGTTTGTAAAGCGAAGATTTGATTAATGATTTAAATACAAAAAAGGGATATAAAACTATGAAAGCTTTATTTCGAATAACACTCTTCATCGCCTCCCTTGTGGTTATATCGACCACCAGCCTCGAGGCTCAAAGAGTTATTAAAGGCACTGTTTACCAAGACGGGGAACCTGCCGCAGGAATAACGGTTGAGGCCCACAGGGGTGGATCGATGATGACCAGTTTTGATGGAAAGTATGAAGTGGAAGCCCACGAGAAAACAAAATGGCTGAAATTTACATACATCAGTGAAACCAAAAGACTCGATATTGACGAAAAGGAGGGAAATGTCTTTGACTTTGCCTTTTCCGGGGAGATACCTTCGGGAGAAGAAGAGGAAGAGACCGGTGATGTTATCCTGAAGTCGGCAGAAGAACTTATCCGCGATCAAAACAGGGACTTCATGAATGAACTTTCGCTGTTTACCGAATTTTACAAACAGGATAATTACGAATCGGCACTCCCTCACTGGAGGAATGTGTACAATAAATATCCCAGGTCGACCAAAAACATTTATATCCGGGGCGTAAATATGTACGAGCAAATGATCGAAACTGCACCTGATCCGGAAACACGCAATGAGTATATCGACCAGCTCATGAAGATCTACGACAAAAGAATCAAACATTTCAACGAAAAAGGATATGTATTGGGAAGAAAAGCCACAGCCTGGCTGGAATATAAACTCAATGCCCCTCAGCCTCCCGAAGGGGAAGCCCTTAAAGAGACCATGAAAAAGGGATACGAATGGCTGAATCAGTCCATTGAGGAACAGGAAGGGAAAACCGAATTACCCATCTTTGTCTTGCTGATGCAGACAACCCGTTCGTTGTTTAAACTGGGAGAACTTCCCAAAGAAACGGTAGTGAAAAATTACGGCCTTTGCAACACCCTCCTCAACGGAAATCTTAAAGAAAGTGATAGCGAAGACCTTAAAAATGATGTGGAAAAAGTTAAAGCCTACATCGAAGAAATCTTTGGCTCTTCAGGTGCGGCTGACTGTGATGCCCTGGTCAATATTTTCACCCCGCAATATGAAGAGAATATCAATGACGCAGAATTCATAAAAGGAATGTTGCGGCGTTTGGGAAATGCTGATTGTGAAGAATCACCCCTCTTCGCACAAGCTACTGAAAGGCTCTACGAACTCGAACCATCGGCTGAAGCAGCCTTTAATATGGCACGACGTTTTGTGCAGAGGGATGAAGTTGAAAAGGCCAAAGAATACTACCAGCAAGCCATGGAGCAGGAAACAGATAACGAACTGCTGGTAAAATATTATTATGAATACGCCTACTTCATTTTCGCCAAAGAAAATGCATTGCGGGAAGCCCGTTCATTTGCCCGTCAGGCCCTGGAAATTGATCCCGGCCACTGTCAGTCCCTGCAATTAATTGGAGATATCTATGTGGCTGCCAGCAATTCATTTGGTGGAGATGAATTCGAAAAGTCTGCCGTCTTCTGGCTTGCAGTCGATTACTTCGAACGTGCCCGCAGGGCCGGTCAGGATTGTGCTGTCGAAGCTTCTGAAAAAGCATCCACTTACCGGAAATATTTCCCCAACAAAGAGGAAGCTTTCTTCCGCGACATCCAGGAAGGACAAACCTATAAGGTAGGAGGTTGGATCAATGAATCAACCAAAGCACGGTTTTAACAACAGGTTTTTGAAAAAAATATTCAGATTTGCAGCTCTCTGCGGGGGGGCTGCATTTCTTTTCTGGAGCTGTGAGAACAACATTGAAAAGATAAAAGCATTTAGCTCCCCCGAAAACCTGCCCCTTCAGGAAGCTACCGACTTCGAAACCCTTTTTACCGACAGCGGGGAAGTGCGTTTTATGCTCAAAGCGCCTAAATTGTTGCGTTTTGAAACCGACGGAGAACCTTACGTCGAATTCCCCGAAGGCATCCACCTGGTGAAATACGATGCCGACCAAACCATCATATCCAGCATCACCGCCGATTATGCCAAGCAATACGAAGAAGAAGATAAGTGGGAAGCCAAAAATAATGTCATTGCAACCAATGCCAATGGAGATACCCTCAAAACCGAACACCTGATCTGGGAGGAAAAAACCGAAAAAATCTATACAGAGGAATACGTCAAAATTATCCGCCCGGACCAGATTATTACCGGTATTGGGTTTAGATCGGACCAATCGCTCGAGAACTGGAGAATTAAAAACCCCAAAGGAACGATTTATGTCGATCTGGAGGAACAGAACCAAAACCAACAAGACAGCATTAATCCTCTCCTGCCAGGTAAAGACAGCCTTCCTCCGGCGCGCGACTCCCTGAGTTTTCAGCCCTGAACCCAACTGAATTTTCCGAAGGACCAGTTCCCGGAATCATCCAATTTTTCCTTCTCCCGGCGGAAAATCCCTTCCTGAAACGGAGAATGATCCACGGATTCTGCAAAATCAATCAAAAGAACAAAGATTCAATAGAATATAAAAATTTAATTTTCAGTGAGTTAATCAGACGTTATTCCCAGTTACCCAAAAAAGGGTAAATATTCATGGTTTCTTTTGAAAATTATTATCTTCGTAGCTCGAAAATTCGAAGTAAAATATCCATTAAAATAACTGTAAATCAATGGCAACGTTACAAACAATAAGGACAAAAGCAGGATTGTTAGTGGCAATTGTAATCGGTCTCTCTCTTGCCGCATTCATCCTTGGAGACATGTTTCAGGGAGGCAGTTCCCTTTTTCAGCGGGACCGGCTTGAAGTAGGTGAAATTGAGGGTGAATCAATTCAATATCCTCAATTTCAGCAAGAAGTAGAGGAACTGGCAGAAATTTACCGCATGAACAGCGATCAGGCCCAACTCGACGAAGAAACCATGGTACAGGTGCGGGAGCAAACATGGGAAAATACAGTGCGTCAGATCGTGATGAGTGAGGTTTACCAGGACCTGGGCATTGCAGTCAGTGCAGATGAGATGTTTGACATGCTGCAGGGAACAAACCTTCACCCCATCGTTCAACAACTATTCAGAGACCCCAACACCGGGCAGGTTGACCGCGGTGCCGTGGTCCGTTTTCTGAAAAACCTTGAAACAGGCGTCTCTCCCGAGCAGCGTCAATACTGGCTCTACCTCGAAGGCCAAATCATGGATGAGCGTATTCAAACCAAATACAATACCCTCGTGGGAAAAGGACTTTTTGTAACCTCCGAAGAGGCCCAGAAAAGCCTGGAACAGAAAAACAAACAGGTTAATATCGACTATATGTCACTGACTTACAACTCTGTTACCGACAGCCAGGTGGTAGTCACCGAAAAAGACCTGAAAGACTATTTCAATGCCAATAAGGATAACTACCAACAGGAAAAAATGCGGGAAATCGAATACATCACTTATGAAGTAACCCCTTCTGAAGCCGATTACGAAGATGCAGAACAGTGGATTAACGATGCTGTCTCCGATTTTGCCTCGGCAACCGATAATGTTGCCTTTGTGAACTCCAATTCCGATGTGGGTTTTGATGATACCTGGTACAAAGAAAACGACCTGCCGGAAGACATCGCTACCTGGATATTTGAAGCAGATGCAGAAGTGGGTGCTGTTTTCGGACCCTATTTTGAAGACGAAGCCTACAAACTAGCCAAACTCCATGCCTCCGAAATGATGCCCGATTCAGTAGAAGCCAGGCACATTTTACTGCAGGTAAATACACAGGAGGAACTGGCAGCCCAGCAGCAACTGGCCGACAGCCTGAAAACGCTAATTGAAAACGGGGCCGATTTTGCTTCCCTCGCCAGTGAATATTCCACCGACCAGGGCTCTGCATTACAAGGCGGCAGCGTAGGCTGGTTCGGACGCGGACAGATGGTGGAACCTTTCGAAGAGGCAGCTTTTAACAATGAAGTGAATCAAGTGTCCATTGTGGTTTCACAATTTGGAATCCATATTGTACAACCCACCGACCGCGGACAATTGACCCGCCAGGTACAGGTGGCTTATCTGGTGCGGAATGTGGTTCCAAGTACCCAAACCTATCAGAATGTATACGCCAAAGCCAGTGAATTTGCCGGGAATAATACCACCAAAGCAGCTTTCGATGCGGCAGTGGAAGAACAAAATCTAAATGCCCGCACAGCATCCGTCAGCGAAAACCAACGTCAAATCCCCAGTCTGGAAGATTCCCGCCCGCTCATCCGGGCTGCCTACGAAGCAAAAGAAAACCAACTGATCCAGGACAATCAGGGATCAACCATCTTTGATTTGGGCGACAATTTTGTCATTGCCACACTGGTATCGGCAACAGAAGAGGGAGTCGCCGACTTTGAAGACGTGAAAGAACGGGTTGAACTCGCTGTAGTTAAGGAAAAAAAATCAGCTTTCCTGATGGACAAAATGAAATCAGCGATGCAGGAATCATCAGATATGGATGCCATAGCAGGAGAACTGGAAACAACCGTGAAAAACGCTTCAAATATCAACTTTAATGCGGTTCAGGTTCCCGGAATCGGGATGGAACCTGCCGTTATTGGTGCGGCTGCAACACTGGAAACAGATGAAATCTCCCAACCGGTTGCAGGAAATAACGGCGTTTATATAATCAAAGTGACCTCCGTTAATCAGGAAACTGACCAGGACCTTGAAAATGAAAAACTGCGCCTCGCGCAAAATTTAACTTCCCGGGCCATGGCACAAGCATATTCTGCCCATCGCGAAGAAGCAGAAATTGAAGATAACAGAGCCAGTTTCTATTAATCAGAAATAATTATCCCAAAAAAGCTGCATGGGGACATCCCTGTGCAGCTTTTTTTTATCCAACATCTATATCTTATCATTTGTTTCAATCCATAATTTCCAGCAGCCGGATATCAAACACCATTACAGCCTGCGGAGGAATCTTATTCCCCGATCCTTTCTTCCCCCACCCCAGTTCAGGAGGGATCCAGAATTTATAGCGGCTTCCGGCAGGCATCATTTGCAATCCCTCCTGCAATCCATCAATCAACTCCTCAAGGCGGACCTCATCGGGCCGGTTTAGCCGGTAAGTGTCTTCCAGCACCTTTCCATCGAGCAACAAAGCCCTCTGGTGAATTTTTACCTTGTTGTTCAACTCCGGCCTCTGCCCTTCCTGCTCATCAATCACCTGATATTGCAGCCCGGAATCCGTTTCGTGAATACCTTCTTTGCGTGAATTCTGATCCAAAAATTCTGCACCGGTTTTCCGGTTGCTGCCGGAAGAACCTTTACTTTTTCTCCGCTTTTTTCGTTGAGCCATTATTAAAAATAATGCTAAATTATCAAACTTAGCACAGTTTTTGCAAAAGGGAACCATATTTTTGGCATTTTTGTAATTTTTACAATAACCATTTAAATAATATCAAAAAAATGAACGTGAAAAGGAACCTTATCCTCTTTCTTATCATTATAGCACCCCTTTCATCAACCCTTGCCGGAAATGCTCCCCATGAGAAACCTCTGAATGCGGGGAAATTTTACGGCAAGAAAGAAGGAAAGCCCAAAGTCTTTGTGGAAGGGACCCGGCTCGATTTTGATTACATGCGGAGGAACATGGAATTTGTTGATTTTGTCAATGACCCCGCTTCCGCGGATGTACACATTCTGATTAACCGCAGGGTAAACGGCGGGGGCGGTTTGGTCTATTCCATAATGTACAACAACGAAACGTATAACGATATAAGCAATTTCACCCTGACTTGTACCACCAATCCGGGAGATACGCAGGAAGAAATAAGAAAAAAAATCACAGAGACCCTTTCGCTGGGGCTAATGCCTTTTGCCAACCAGTCGGAACTGCCCGGAAGCCTCTCTGTCCGTTACACCCCTCTTCAGGAAGAAAAAAAAGCAGAAACAAAAGACCCCTGGAACAACTGGACCTTCAGGGGGGATTTTAACGGAAGCGTGAACCTGGAGGAGAGCCGGAAACGGTTTGACTACTCGGTCTACTTCCGGGGGGACAAAGTGACCGAAAACTGGCGAATCAGGAACCGGGTAAGTACACGCATCCGTACCCGGGAATACCTCAGTGACGGAGAGGAGTACCGCTCCGAAAATATCAGCAACTACGTCTCATCGAGTGTGGTCAAAAGCCTCTCCTCCCGCTGGTCATCAGGTCTTTTTGCGAGTTATTACAACAGCAACTACAGCAATACGGTGTATTCCATATCGGTGAAACCCGCCATCGAATACAACATTTTCCCCTGGGATATCTCCGACCGGAAAGTGTTTACCATTGCCTATTATATCGGCCCCGAATGGAAAAAGTATTACGAGCAAACCATTTACGGAAAGTTTGCAGATGACTTATGGGAACACTCCCTGCAGCTCAATTTACAAATTGTCCAGACGTGGGGAGAGATCGAAGCCGGACTGGATGCCACCAACTACCTCCACGATTTCAGTAAAAAACGGGTTACCTTCGACTCGGAATTGTCCATCCGGATTATCCGGGGCTTTTCGGTGAATTTTGATCTGAGAGTGGAAAATATTCACGACCAGATTTATCTGGCCAAAGGCGATATCTCCATTGAGGACATTTTGCTGAACAAAGTCCAGTTACCCTCTACCTTTGAAATCTTTACCGGAGCAGGCATCCGCATACAGTTTGGGTCTATCTACAACAATATTGTAAATAACAGGTTGTAATGTTTTTAATATTTGGATTTCAGACACACCATAAGGTTTCATTGCCTTTCATCAAACATATACCCCCTCCCGGTGGCAAGCGAACAAGGAAATCCTGCAACTCACCTTCCATTGCCGTCTGCTTTAGCTGACGGCACCGTAACACAGCCGAAAGCCGGCTTTAGCCACATTCCCTTTTTTAAATTCGTAAAATCCAAAGACAGAAAAAAATCCACAGATATACCCGGATGGAATATTCCCATTCTTCCTTTCTTTTCTATCTGTGTTCATCTGTGGATCCATCTGTGTCCATCTGTGGATAATTCTTCAAATCATCCGCATTATAAGAATCTGTCTCTCAATTTGGAACATAGACGCAAAATCTTGCGTCTCTACGGTAATCAATTTGTATTGAACAACGGTATTTCTCTAACCATTGCATTTTTCACCCAATTTGCCGCAAGACAAATCCTCCCGTGTTCATTCGTGGATTTCG
>CAYTDH010000103.1:0-11901 GCA_964436325.1 uncultured Tangfeifania sp. | reverse complement strand
AGAGAGGTACAAAATTGGGAATGGAAAGATATTAAAAATTTTCTTAACATAACAGAAGAAGATGAATTTAGTTCTATCTCTTTAAGTAAAAATATTACTAAGATAAAAAATAGATTAAACGCTGATATATTGAACTTAATAGGAAAGATAGATATAAAAGATGTGGAGCAGTTAAAAAATTATGTGATAGATGGTGATTTAGATGGATAATACAGAGGAAAGGTTATTACAATCAATACTACCTGAAGAAGAAGAAACTAAGATTAAAGAATTGGATGATTCAAAAGATTTAACTTTAATCAAGTTTATAAATTCTAATATGAGAAAGGCTCTTGCTAAAGATTCTTTAAGAACTAAAATAATTGAACTTTTAAATAATAGACTTAATAGAACTGATTCTGATGATATTACTTTCGGGGAATTAATGCAAGCATTAGCAATTATGGATAAAAACGATAATGATTTGACATTAGGTTTTGTTAATGCATTGAAAGATTTACAGCAACCTCCTGAACCGTCTAAAAATGGAGAAGGTGGTAATAATTTCACAGGGAAAGAAATGCAGGTTCTCAGAAAAGCTATTAGTTTGATTGATAAAGTGTATGATGAAGAAGTTTCTGATTCCGAAGATGAAGAAGAGGATGTTGATGAAGAAGTATAATGCTATTTTAATCGATTGTCAAAATTTATTTTTCAGAGCTTTCTTTGCATCTTTAAAACAATTCATTTCTATTTATGAAGAAAAGGTATGTCCCTCTTCTTTAGAAATATCTTTTAAAATGATAAATAGATTGAAAAAAGAATTTGGTTATGATGATACCGAATTATATTTTTTATTTGATAATCCTGAATCTAATATCAGGGTACGTAAAGATATTTTTTCTGAATATAAAAGTATAAGGGAGAGAAAAAATGTCCCTGAAGGTTTTTATGAAACAATGGCTCTTTTTATAGAATTGTTAAAAGATTATTACGATAATTCCTATGTTTTAAAGGTGGATAAATTAGAGGCTGATGATTTAACTTTACCTGTCTTAAATAAGATAGGCAAGGATAAAAATAATATTTTAATAGTAAGTAATGATTTAGATTTTGCGAGAAATATTGAAGAGAATATAGACTGGTGGAATTATCATAGATTATATACAAGAGAAATTTTTGAAGAAGAATTTGGTTTTTCACCAGTAGGAAATAATGTACAGTTATATAAATCTATTCATGGAGATAAATCAGATAATATTCCTAATGCTGTGAAAAGATTACCAAAAAAACTGTTGACACATATAATAAATAGTATAGATTCTATTGAAGAGTTGTTTACTTTTATGTCAAAACTGGATATACCTGATCTTTGGAAAGCAAAGATTAGAGAGAATCGTATTCAAATCCTTACAAATTATCAATTAGTGGATTTTGTAGACGTTGATTTAGACATAGACGAATGGGCAGTCCCATGTAGAAGAGATTTGGGAATGTTACGCCAGTGGTTTAAAGGTTTGCATATGGATTTTGAAAAAGATATGGCTATAGATGAAAAGAAAAATAAATTATTCTGTGTAAAACCTATTCCAAGAATATAAAGATAAGGAGAAATATATTTGTCTACACTAAAGGATGTTAAAGATAATAGTTTTCACATCGAAGAAAAGTGGTGTTCTTTTTGTTTACACTTCCCTGATAAAATAAATGATTTAGATATAAATCTTATATTAAATGAAGATTTTAAATTAATATTATTAACTATTCGGGAAATTGTTGAAAAAGAGATGAAATTTTCTTTAGAAGAATTAGCTTTTCTTTTAAAGGCAAAAAATGATGAATTAAGCAATGGTTATTTAAAAAGCGTATACGAGAAATATAATGATTTTGAAAATATTGAATATGTAAAGAGCCAGATTAAAAAAGCATATTTAACTAACAATATAAATCCTCTTATTTTAGAGGATATTTTAGTTGAATTAAATTCTGCTAAAGAACTAAATCTTACTAAACTAAAAGATTTAAGTAATAGTTTAGAGAAAAATATTTCAAAAATAGAAAGTAAGGTAAAGATTTATAATGCTGAAGAAGTAGGGAATGTTTATAAGTCCATTTTACAGGAAAGAAAGGATGGGAAAAAGTTTCGTACCTTTGGTTATTCTGTTATTGATAAGCATTTAGTACGTGGTGCAGAGCCAAAAGAAATGAGTCTTTACATTGCACAAAAAGGGGTAGGTAAAAGTTCTTTAGTTCAGAATATGATAAATAAATGGTTGAATAAAAAAGTACCTGTCTTTTTTAATTCTTTAGAAATGAGTCTTGAGCCGGTGACTGATAAATTTGTTACTATGCGTTCAGGTATGCCTTTGAGAGAAATATACAATTTTGATGATGAAGATGGGGATCATAAGTTTATATCAATAAAAAGAGTGGTAGAGAAATTTAGTAGGATAAAACATTTCTATTATCAGGAAGAAATTATAAGTATTAGTGAGTTAGAACATAGTATTGAAGAGGTGAAGAAAAATTTTTTAAAAGACGGTGTTATAACTAAAGAGAATCCTTATTTTATCGTAGTATTAGACTTAGCATCTATGTTACGTGATATCGCAGGGGCAGACCCTAAAGAAATAGAACCTATGGTGAATAAATTACATGAAATTGCTAAAAAACATTACATACATATGGCTTTAATTGTACAGGCTAATGAAAATAAATTGCGTGGTAAATTAAGATTTAAAAAACCGTCTGAGATAGATTATTTTGTTCTCACTGAAGAAGACGTAAAAGGTGCTTCTGTTTGGGCTGAAAGATGTAGGTATATGTTTTCTATTACAAGACCTTTATTGATGAAAAAGAAATATTTCCCTGATCAAAATGAAGAGTGGGATTATGAAGATGATATTTTATGGTTTCAGTGTATAAAAAACAATATGGGAAATACTTTTAGAGAACCTTTTATTTTTTACGGGGAAACTTTCAAAATATTGCCTTTCAAAAGAGAGTAGTTCTATTTTTTCTGTACTAATAAATAAATAGAAATATAGAGTAGAGGTAATAGTTATGCCAGAAGATTTAATAAAATCGTATGCAAAAAAGACTGATAAATCAGAGAAAGAATTAGAATCTTTATGGGACGATGCTCAAAAGCAAGCTAAAAAGATGGGACAGGGGGATAATTATGCGTATATCACTGCTATTTTTAAGAAAATGGCTGGTATGAGTGAATCCCTTTCTGATCTATTCATGAGAAGTAAATACAAATATAAAACTTTTCAAGAATTTGTTGAAAAAGAAAGGGTAAATATACAAGAAATTATATCTTCTGATATAGACGTAGTTCCCGAAAAAACTATTCAAATAGTTCAACGGGGGGAAAAGAAAAATGTAAAAGTTCCAGAAATAGAAAAGATTTCTGGTGAAATAAAAATTGGAACGAAACACGTAAAATAATATGGCTGTTAATTACTATTCAGATTCCTTAAAATATCCTGAAATATTAAATTCTGTATTAGAAAGAATAAGATTATATTTCACTACTCTTTTATATCCTGATGAAGATTTTTCTGAAGCTAAGAAAAGATTCATAAGGACAGATATTACTACTGATTTTGTTTTAAGAGAGAATATTGAATATTTTAATATAACCAATGCAGAGTTTCCTTTTACGGCTTGGTCTTTAGAATTGCCAGAGATTGATGAAGAAAAATTTAACGTCAATATGGATAATGGGTATTATTATAGTAGTGTTTTTCAGTGTAAGTTTGATGTAAGACCTGTTGTTTTAGAAATACCTGTTGTTACATTTTATAATACAGGTTTTGATTATTTTAGAGCTTATACTATTTTACAGGATGAAGCGAGAAGAAAAATAGCTTTAGACGTACCAATTATTATAAATAATATAGAAGCTACTTTACCGATTCGTTTAGAAATGGAAATAAGTAAAGGTACTTATGCTTTTGAATTTGAACAAGCATTGGCAACGGGTAGAATAAAAGATATTATTCATAACGTAAAAGTACATTATTTAGATATAATAAATGATGTAGAAGTGACCGAAGTGGAAGACATACAAGTCTCTTTAAATTCTTTCAGTAGGAGTGATTATAATGATAATGTTTCAGTAGAAAGCTCTCTCATGCCTACTACTCCTACATTATTATCATCTACTCCTGAGAATGAAGAAGAAGATATTCCTGTAACACAAAATATTTTACTAAATTTTAATGTATCCATGTATGAAGATTCTTTAATCCCTGCTTTATCTATAACACCTTTTATAAATTATGAATTAACATGGAATGCTGATAGTAGTAGTGTTATCATTGACCCTGTATTTGATGATTTGGAGAGTGGTACAGAATATACGATAAGTATATCTACATCTTTTAAAAGTGCTAAAAGAATACCGATAGAAGATGATATAGAAATAACTTTTATAACGGAAGATATATAATGTTTAATAATTCTATTTTTGATGATGTAACTAAATCTATCGTGAATACTTTACGAGAAGTACAGGATATTCGTACATCTAATATTGAAGGTTCAGTTACTAATGTGATAAGAATTTCAGAAACAGAAGATAATATGTATGGAGATGTTACTTATACATATCAGTCCCAAATAGTAGAGAATGTAAAAATTGAATATCCTTATAAAGACGTAGAAATGTTTATTACAGTAGATTCTGAAACTTCTCCTGATGTAGAGGCTATATCTATATATGATATTCTTCCCATAACAATGACAGTCCCTTTTAATAATAAAGAAGATATTATAGATTTTGATAACAATGATATATTAGTAGATGTTTTAATAGGACATAGAGGGAATAAAATACCTGTTATTTTTCAATCCCCGAGTTTAGTGGGTAGTTTTTATGGGAAATATGTCGTTACTAAAAAATATGAATTAACTCTCTATAGAGGTACATTAGAATCCCCTATTCAGGAAAGAATAGATGAATATGTGAATAATTTGGGTCAACCGACATTAGTTTCTTCTTACCCTGAAAATAATGATACGTCAATACCATTGGATGCATCTTTTTCTTTTGAATTTAATATGAGAATGAATGAAGCATCTGTTGAAAATTATTTTTCAATAACCCCTGAAGTTGCTGTTAATTATCAATGGGAATCGGGAATAATTTTTAATATAATTCCTGTAGAAAATTTACAACCCTCTACGGAATATGAATTAACTATAGATGAAAATGCTACAAGTGAGGCTCATATAAAACTACAAGGGGATATAACTATTAAATTCATCACTGTTTAGTTGAAAATTTTTGATTCAATTTTGCGTTTTGAAATATACGTGGTAAGATTTGGGTTGCTATGTAAAGGCTATGTTTATCAAAATAAGGTATATTATCAGGATTTTTTTTCTTAGGCAATGCCCCGTTAGTTGTATCTGCCCCGTATAATAAACCGTGTAATTTTAATACTACCATGAGTTCAAAAAAGAAAGAGCCGTCTAATTTCTTTCTATATATATTTTCCTCTTGTATCTTTTGATTCTTTCTTCTAATCCGATCTTTTTCACTCTCTGTTTTTCCATCTGATACTTTTTGTGTAGAAAATCCCCATTTTGACAATCCTCCTGAACGGAAACGAAAAGAACTATTTAAGCCAGCATCCCAATCTCTGATCAAAAAAGTTACGGGGTAAGTATGTACTTTTCCTTCATCCCATGAGGGTCTTTTATAACTCTTTGGGTTTGATTTAACAGTAAATTCTATACGTATATCTCTCGTTAATTGTTCCCATTGTTTAGTCTGTCTATTATATTGAAGACCTCTTCTGGCATTTATTTTTCCACCAGTAATGTCTTTCCCCATTCTTATCGCTTTATTATCTACTTTATTTCCATAAAATTTATAACTCCAAGAAATCATATCTGATATTTTGATATCGCCTTTTCTTAATCGTGCCATGTTCTATTTTCCTCTTTTAAAAAATTATACTAATAATAAATCAATTATTAGTAAAAATACCAAAGTGAGGTTTTCATGACTAAAAATGATCTTTTAAAAGATATTCAAAACGTAGCGAGAAAGTTCCAAGAGGAAAATAGAGATTCAAATTCTTATTGTACACGGAACTATTATAGAAAATTTGGAAAGTATAAAAAATTTGATAAATATGGCTCTTTCACAGATTTAAAAAAAGAAGCAATGGAAAAGGAAGGAATAAATTCAGATGTATTTGAATATGAGAAGAAAATTCTTTTAATTGAAAGCGAAAATAGAGAATTAAAAACTAAATATAAACAGTTATTAGATCAGATCATAAATGAAGATGTTTTAGTTGATTTGTATCGTAAAGAGATGTTACCTTTATATCTTTCTGAGCCGTTAAAGATAGATAAGAAAAAGTTAAATGATAGTAAGGCTTCTGCTATATTTAAATTGTCAGATTTACATTGTGGTGAAGTTGTGGTAGGTTCTGAAGTTAATTATGCTAATGAATATAATAGTAGTGTTATGGTGAAAAGATTAGATAGAATTTTTTATTATTTAGTCTATTATTGTAAAAAATTTAATATTAAAGATTTATATATAGAGTCAATAGGGGATTTAATTTCAGGCAGTATTCATGACGAATTGATTCGTACAAATGAATTTACAGATGTTGATGCTGTTTTCTTTTTACAAGACTACTTAATTAAAAAATTATTAGAAATAGAATCTAATTTTGATTCAATCACAGTAGATTTTTTAGTCGGAAATCATGGAAGACTTTCACAAAAGCCACAATATAAAACTTCTGCTAAACTAAATTGGGAATATGTATTATCTAAAAATATAGAAAACATCTTTAATATATTACAAAAAGATACTGATGAAAAAGATAGAAAGATAAAGATAAATATATTTGATTCTCTTTTCATAGTAAAGAAAATAGAAGGGAGAAGTTTTTTGATTACTCATGGACATTTTATGACAGGGGCAGGGACAGGTGGTTTTGCTGGTTTACCTTACTATTCTTTAGCTATGTCTACTGCAAAAATGTATGGAGTGTTAGAACAGATAGGGGCATCTCATGAACAATTTGATGATGTTTTGATAGGACATTTACATACCACAGGAGAAATGCCTATGTTCAATGGCGGAGTTTTGTACATAAATGGTTGCATAGTGGGAACTAACGAGTTCTCCCTGTATAAAATGAAATCTGTTGCTAAAGTAGAGCAAACTTTACTTTTAGTTGAAAATGGGCATGTTACAAATAAATTAAGGCTTAGAGGTATAGAATAATAAATGGGAATAGAATTATCAGAATTTAAGTTTTCAATGATATCAACCCCTTCTATAATAAATTTAGAAAATCTTTCTATTCGTAATTTTGAAGTTATACAGTGGAACTCTGATATTTTCAATTTTAATGAAAGAATGTTGATTAAATTTAAAGATGAAGGTGGAGTAGTTATTGATAATGCTGTTTTTATTGAAGGGCTACAATTAGATGTTTCTCTTGGTACAGAGGAAGATATTGATAATCCAAAATCAGGTCTTATAGAGAATAAGTATTGTTGGGGGAGTAATCAATTATTAAATATAAAACTTTCTGATTTTTTAAATGGTGTAAATGTTTTCATACTAAAACCTTACCATGATAAAATAGATTTACCGAAGTCTCGTGTTTTTAAAGATAAACGTATCTCTGAAGTTGTACGGGACGTAGTTATAAATGATTTAGAGATAGACCCGAATAAAGTAATTCTTTCTGATACGGAAGGTATGGATGATTGGTATCAATGTAATGAATATAATTCTACTTTTTTGAGAAGACTGACAGAATTAGCGAAAAGTACAAATTATGGGGATAGTCCCTACGTAACTTTTTTTAATTCTCATGGTGAGTTTTATTTTGTAACCATTGATTATTTAATGAAAGAACAAAAGCCGGTTGCTGAATTTACGTTAAGATTTGATACGAATATGGTTTTTTCTTCAGATGTAATTAAAGGTATGGAAGTTTATTTCGGTGGGATGGATGTTACTAAGCCGGATTATGAGAAGAAAATATACACAATAACAAGTGCCGGTGATAGTGAAATAAGGGATGTACAGATTCAAGAACATATTTCTAAACAGACTGGACAGAAAACTTTAGTTTTTAAAGATGATCAGAAATTAACTGAACATTTATATGTAGGAATTTATGATTCTCCTATTGATAATACTACTATTGATGCAAAGATAAATTCTTTATATTTGGATAGTAATTTAAATTATAGAGCATTATGTGTTATAAATTATGATAGTAGGGTGGATACTGGTAAACTTATAACTCTGACTATAAATAGTCCTAATGAAGAGAAAGTTATTTCTTCTGAGTTCAGTGGAAATTGGGTAGTAATAAAAAATGAAGGCTTTATTGACAGTGATGGAAATCCTTTTCAAAAATTGTTATTAGCTAAACCTTCTATAAAAATTGATCCTAATCATCAGTTTAAAAATGATTTCATAGAATAAATTCTTACTAATAATAAAAAGAAAGGTAAAAATATGGCTAAAAATCAATCTATTACAAATAAATTATTAAATTATTTTAATATATCTTATAATAAAGGGAAAGGGGAAGTTAGACCTACCGAAGATACTAAGGGGGATGATGATACTGGTTCTGTGAATAAAAAAGTTGTATTCCCCACTGAAGTAGAAAAACTTTTCAAGATGTGGTTAGAGCAGTATGATAAAAAAGAGAGTTGGGAAAATATTTTTAAAGTATATGAAGATATGGATTTTCTCTATTTTAATTCTGCTCTTATATCTCGTTCAATAGAATTAGTTGCTGATGAAGTAGTACAATCAGATAGTGAGACTCAGCCTATTATGGTAGAAGCTGAGAAAAAGTTAAAACAGGAAATTTTAGATTTTTATGATAAGATAAAACTTTACGATTATATTCGACCCACAGCGGTAGATATTACTCAATACGGAAATGCTGGTTGGATTTTAGGTTTTGATAAGACAGGGGTGAATAAAATAGTTCCTACTGAAGTGTATAATTTAAAGAAAAGGATTGAATTTACTCCTTATCAGGTTAAAGAACAACAGAAGGATACAAATTCTTTTCTTTCTAAATATTCTTCAAAAGTACAGAGGATAGAACAGTTAATAAACAGTATTGAAAATAAAGACAATATTACATCCTTTTTTGATACATATCTTTTTGGATTCCAAGTCGGGGATTATGTATTACCCCCGTGGCGTTTCTTGCATTTCAGAAACTTAACTACAAAATCTATTTTTGCACCCTTCGGTATTCCTGTATTCATACATTCAATAGCACCGTTTAGACAACTCTCTTCTGCTTTAACTTTACAGATCATTGCAAGAGGAGCTTCTTTTCCTACAGACGTGTATACGTTAAATTTTCCTAATCAAATGAATGCTACTGAGAAGGTAAGGGAAAGTTTAAACTTTTTAAATATGTTACAAAACACAGGTCTAAATGCTACATTAAAAGAAGAAGACGGCATAGGGGAAGTAAAAATTGCTATTAAGGATTTAATGGAATATGAACAAACTTCCCCTGATATTGATTTAGGTAAGATTGATGATATAGAAATGTTACGGGATGATTTAATTATATCAACTTTTCTTCCCCGTAATCTTATCGATCCGAATGATTCTTCTTTTGGGGATTCGGGGATTGCTTTGGTAGAAAAATGGAAACCTTTCGCAAGGTTAGTTTATAGAATACAAAGTATAATTTTACAACAAGTATCACAATTGACAAAGATTCATCTCTTACATAAAGGGTATGCTTTATCAGATTTAAATTTTGTTCTTTCCATGCCTTTTCCTGAAGCGCAGAAAAATGATGAAATTACTCGTTATCAATCAGATCAATTAAGTCTGGCTACAGATATTATTGATGCTTTCACAGAAAAGTTTTTTGCTGATAGAGATGCTGTATTACCTGATGAAGTTATAAAGAGTATTTTTATGAAGTTTTTACCGTGGGATGAAAAAGATATTGAGAAATGGATCAGTGGTGTTATAAAATTTAAGAAAGAGAATCCACCTGAAGAAGATGAAATGTTTTAATAAAATTAAAGAGAGTGTAAGATATGTTACCGAAAAAACTATTTGAAAAAAAAGTAGAATCCTCTGCTCATGAAACGGTTTCTCGTGTAAAATGGAATAAGTTAGTGGAACAGCATGGGATAAAAAAATTAGAAGAAGAATTAGATCAAATAATTCTTGACGTTAAACAGAAAAAATTACGTGAAGGAGTTATGAGCCGAAAGCATTATTACTCTTCCAAGAATGAATTAGTTGATTTTTCAGCAGAGTTTATGAGAAGTTTAGATGTTGAAAAGATTAAAAATATGTCTACTAAAAATGATGATAATGAAAAGAATAGAATAGTAGAAGAAATGGAATATCGATTTGTAACTGAGGATGAAGAAAAGGAAGGTAAGAAGAAATCTAAAAAGAAGAAGAAGGATAAATGATTAGTTAAAAAATTGACTTGACAAAAGGAGGGAATATGAATAGTATGGGAAATGAACAAATATTTATAGTAGATGGAAAAAAAATTTCCAAAGATGAGTTTCAAAAATTACAGGAAAATACTAATGTACGATTAGTCTTACAAGAAGATGGGACGTATAAACTTTTAAAAAAACTAATGGGATAAGGAGACTTGTATTGAAAAAAAGCAAATTAGAAAGACAAAAAATAGAACGTATATCTACGATTTCTGGTGTGCCAAAAAAAGATGTAGAGTCTGTTTTAATAGCACTTTTAAAAACTTTTGCTATGAAGACTTATGCTTCTGTAGAGAACAGTAAAAGTTTAGACAATGATTTATATAAAGAGTTAGAAGACGATTTGATTATTCCTTTCGTGGCAAGGCTAAAAATAAAATTTAAAAATAAAAAAGTTGAAGGAAAAGGTATGGCTGTTGATATGATCATTAAAGGCGAGCCTTTCTCTGCTCTTTATAAAGAGCTTTCCTGTATATTAGAAGGAGAGTCTACTCTGACTGAACAATACATATCAAATAATATTTTTAATAAAATAAAATCTTTCTTAGGGAAAGAGGATAGTTCTGAATGAAAAATTTTATTGTATGTTTCCAAACTCCTTATAATTTGATAAGTTACACTACGGCAGAATTGACTACTCCCACTTTTATGGGGTATAAGGAATTTGTTAAATGGCTGAATAAAAAAAATATTACGGGGTTTGATTTTCTTATCGAGGAATTGGATAGATTTCAAACCATATATGTAGATTTAGATGAACGTGTATGGGAAGTTTTGAAAGATAAAGAGAAAGACCAAGAATATTCCTTTGAAGAATTATATAAGTATAATGAAGATAAGAAGAGAAGGGATAAGAATAAAAAAATGACGAGAGAAGAACGGATTCAGAATAGATTTAATAAAATTTTAAAGAAGAGTATGAAAAATGGAAAATTTTTTAGAAATACAAAATGATGATGCCAGTTACGATTTAAAATCTTTTGATGAGAAATTAGACGGTTATTTAATCATATCAGAGATAGAAGGAAATTATATTTTATTAGACCATGATATTTTTTTCATTGAAAGTATACATTCCTTTGTAAAAGAAGGAGATATGTACTGTTTATATGGGGAAGGTTCTGTTTATAAAATACCTGAAGATTTATTTGAACCGTTAAAAAATATTTTGTGTACTAATAAATAAAACATCTAATAATATGGCAATTACAGATAAAATTATACAACAAGTCACGACAAATTTAGGACGATCTTTAAAATCAGGGGAAAGATTAATATATTCCTATGGTTTACAAGAATTTTCTTATATATGGATTCAAAAAGTGATTAATCTTTCCTTAGATGTTTTTATAATCACAGTGGATAGTAGATTCCCTTCTCATTATATATCGAGAAGTAAACTGGATA
>CAYTDH010000102.1:0-12051 GCA_964436325.1 uncultured Tangfeifania sp. | reverse complement strand
GATGATGTCGGTCTGGAACGACATCTCAGCCGGCTCGAACCGGTAGAAGTAGGCACCGGCCTCTCCAGGCGGCGGCATCGCCACGTCCTGGTCAACGTCGTCCAAATCCTCCGTGGCCCCCTCGGCCATCCCGAAGACCAGCTCTCCGGGGGTGGCCCCGGTCACGGTGAGTGAGACCGACCAACCCGTGTCCGGCTCATTCGCGTCTTCTGCTTCGTACTCCACCGGCGACGCAATCCCTCCAATCGGTGAATCGGCGTTGAATTCGATGATCCCTGCTACAGGCAGCACCTCGTCGGTTTGTGCATCGTATACCTTCAGAGACAGGCCATCTTCAGATGACTCGTTGGATCCCACTGCCAGCTGGAACAGCTTTCCGCCTGGGCCGGGCCCGATGGTGCCCACTCCGCGAAGTTCATCATCCTTGAATGCGGCAAGCTGCGATCCGTCCACCTCGACTAGGTTGCCCTGCGGATCGACCACTTGGGCGTAAATCGTCATTGTATTCTGGAAATTGAGGGAGGATGAGTCCCAGTTCGGTGCCGAACGGGAATCGCCGCGCGCAGCCACTTTGCTTATGGTTGTCGTCCCTCGGGATGCTGTACGATCAAAGGTGACACTTCCGCCTTCCGTGCAGCGCATCTTGTACCCCTTGCCCGGAAGCAAAGCGAGATCGCCCCACCACTGCCCGTCGTAGTATGTGGCGGTTGCGGTGTTGCTTTTGATCATGTCGTCATTGTTGAAGCTGATGGCGTGCTGCAAACAGTCCAGCCCCTGTTCCCGCGCTGCCGTGTACCCCAGCCAGTTCCATCCCGAAGAGACTGGGATCGGCTCGGTGCCGTCAAGGGGCACCCCCTGAACCAGGATGGATTCGGTGTCGGGCGAGGCTTTGCGCAAAAGATACATTCTGCCGGGAATCAACTCGAAATCGGCTGCCCACCACTGTTCGCCATAGTACGTGGTCGTACCAGTCGAGGATTTGACCATGTCCTCGTCGCTCGCCGCGAACTCCGACAGGACGTTCCCGACAGAGGAATCGGATGGTGTGCAGTTGATGGAAATCCAGTTCCACCCCTGTGCCAGTTTGACTGGCAGTCCGAAACGAAGAATGTACGGATCCGACATGCTTCCGAGTGGCGTGTCCGCCAAGAAATCGAACGTCCCGGGAACTGCCCTTATCTCGCCGGTTTCCGCGTCGAACACTTTGAACGACAGTCCGGTTTCTTCTGCTTCATTCGAGCCCACCGCGAGCTGGAACAGGCGTCCTGTCGGGCCATCGATAACTGTCGCCACACCGCGGACCTCATCGCCTTTCCAGACCGACAGCATGCTCCCGTCCGCGTCTACGAACGATCCATCCGGCATCTGGACCCGAGCGTATACCGTCATAGTGTTCTGCATGTCGCCGGGAACCTGCCAATCCGGCTGTTCAATGGCCAGTTCTTCATATTCGGCAATGACGACCAAGTCCTCCGTGACATTGTCGAAAGGCTCGCTCCATCCCGTGAACAGCCATCCCCGTTCGACTGTGAACTCCGGAGCGTTGGCTCCCTGACCATGGGACACGTTCTGAATCAGCTCACCACCACCGGTGTATTCGTCCGCGTGTCTGCCCAAATCAAACAGCACCATGTGCGCGGTCCCTTCGTGGATTCGAATGTTGTCCGCATAGGACTCATAATTCCATCCAGCTCCAATTACTGTTACCTCTTTTATTCGGCAAGCCGTAGGCCACGCCGCCCGAACACGGTAACTCTGGTTCCGAGTCCATTGGTCTTGTGGTACACTGAACGCATACTGCTTGATATCAGCAGATTCCTCGTCTTTTATCGCCGAGCCATAGTTGAAACAATACTGGAGACTTACCTCGGAACCATCCTGTAACTCCAGAAGCATTCGAGCTATCAGCGGATACTCATGCCCGTTCCATCCGTATCCATCCCCGACATCTCTGCTTACCGGGCGAACATCAAGAGTGATTTCTGTCTGGTCGCTGACTGGAATATCGGTTGTCATTTGAATTCCAGCCGCTCCTCCATTGGCACCGGCTCCGGTTCTCTTAATGTGCAACGCACCGTCGACGACCTCGATTACCTGCGCCGGCTTGTCGTCATCATTATCAACCATCCATTCTGGATTGGCAGTGAAATCTCCATCGTCGAAATTTTCTGTTAGGCCAGAACTTGTCACTGTGCCCCCTAGGTGGGCATACCCTTTCCCGATATTGGCCAACAACTGTCGGCCAGCCGGACCGATATAGCCGCCCTTCTGTGCATCCTGGTCGAAAGTCCACCTCAATTGGTCGCATCGGACGATCCGACCGGCGCCTACTGTCCAGAACGGCGTCCTTTTACTCGTAGTGGTCACGCTCCACCCCGTGCTGAATCCCTCCGTGAGCCAGCCGTCAGGGTCTGTAATGTATTGCCCTACACCGTAGCAATCCGTGTAGCTGCGCCGATTGTCAACCCGGAAGACCAGGCCGCTGTGCTCCCCGCTGGTCCAATAGGAAACATCTTTGGACTGCGGGTCATCGACTGTCTCAGGTTCGATGCCCTCGAAAAGACGGTCGTCTTCCGGAACGGCGGTGTAGAACCTAGAGTCCCGCAATGCAGGATACCAGCCACTGTGCGTCTTCGCTTCCACCAGCCCAGCAAGGGACAGAATCTTCGCACCGCCCGCTTCGCCGTTGGTCACGAAGGCAGTACCATCTTCAACCGCCGCCACGACTGCGTCGGCCACAATTTGGTCAAACGCCTCCACGGCCGTTGTGTTGCCATAGGTGAAACAAGCGATAGTGTTGAAACTACTGAGGTCTACAGCGCCATTCTTGACGTCGGCAGCGTCCACAATTTCAATGGCGCCACCTTCTTCCATTAATGCCTTGAACTCACGATCAACGTCCGTTAGATTATTTTGGCTGTCCGGAACAAGCAGTGCAATGTTTCCCTCTTGCTGTTCGGCAGCCTGCAGCTTACTCACCCGGACATTGTCTATAAGCACTTTTGACGAACTACTACGACTTCCAAGAATCAGCGGCTTATTGTTATGCTTGAGAGCAAGTTTGTTTTCTGTGGTGTACAGAAGATTTTCGTTTTTGTAGAATTCGACTTTTTGATCTGAGCGGATAATGATTTTGTAGTGCCGCCAAGAAGTGTCTTTGTCTTCAAATTCGTATTGTTCCCTGTCACCATTCTCGTCAATGATATAGCATTGGGTTTTGTCGCCATTATCGTGGCGTGCCCGAATGGCCACGAAGCATGAGGCGCCGTCGCTGGAACCGTACGAATCCTTGTCTGCAAGGCCTATGACGAACGATTCCCACAAACCCCAGTCTGTCTGATAGGCATCGCCTTCAATGACCAAGCCATTCGAGAAGTCGAACGTTTTCTTGCTGATTGCGCCGCTGTCATACATGGCATCCCCATTGTTCAGGAAGCTCGGTGCCGGATTTCCCTTGCCTTCATAGATCACCGGTTTCGGGGAGCCCCACAAGGTCCACTGGTCCAGATTCTCAAACGTGTCCTCGAACAGGACGTTGGAAACTTCTCTTATGCTGATATTGTCTACCAGCATCTCCCCGCCGCTACCGGCATCGTTCTGTATCTGAGCAGAAACATGGATTCTGGAAATATCAGATAATGCAAGTCCTGGTATTTCCGATGAAGACACTGAAATGGATGTCCAATCAAACGTTTGCGCAGGTTGATGTTCTATAATTGCAGAATCATCTGGAAATCCTTCTTTAAACGTTTCGATATACTCAGACCTGTCCGATACGAGATAAGCTATTCTTCCTATACGTTCATCAGCATGGTTGAAAAAATCGAAGACTATGTAATTACACCCATACGTCGATTCCTTGGCTGGCACTTTCCAGTCAAAAGCCACCCGGAATTCGGACAAGCTGGCAAGTGGAATGTCGATGGACTGTTCCACAACAAGATAGTAGTTACTTGCTTCAGTGCCTGATAGTATAAGTGCCCCATTATCTGTGATTCCGACTCCGCTCGTATAGTCGCCACCACCCATGGCATCCATGTAGTGACTTGTGTTTTCCCATCCGTCTAGACCATTTGTGAACGTTCCATTAATAACCAGTTCGGTGCCTGATGAGGTCTCCACAAAATCAACGTCAGGGACATCGCTGCCGTCTATGATTATAGACTGGGATTCGGGGGCGAACGAGTAGCCATCAAATTCGGGTGTAACCGTGTAGTTGCCGTCGGCCAGGTTGGAGAAGCTGTATGAGCCGCCGGCGTCGGTTGTGGTAGTGGCCGTTGTGTCGCCGGAGAGCGTGATCGTCACGCCCTCCTGCACGTCACCGGCCACCGTGCCGGAGACGGTGTATGTGTTCGGAACTTGCGTAACACTGATGATAATCGTCCCCTTCCCCGTATTTCCCGCATCGTCGGTCACTGTCACTTCCAGCTCGTATTGGTCCTGCGTCTCGTAGTCAAGCTGCGAGGGATCGGCGAGCGTAATCTGGCCGCTGTCGTCAATGGCGAACACATCGCCGGAGTTGCCAGCAGTAATTTGGTATCCTCCGGATGCCTTGATGTCGCCTTGCGGATCGGTTGCTTCGACGCTGTGCACGACAGTGCCGGCAGCGGTGTCCTCCGCTACAGTGCCGGCCGCGTCCACAATCGTTGGTGTCGTAGCGCCGATGGCGATTTCTCCATCCACAAATGTGGTGTCGACTATACCGTTCAGATTCTCCACGCTTGATGCGTCCTTTACCAAGTCCAATGTGTAACTGCCGGGGACTGCATCCGCAGCGACGGAGATGTCGAATGAAAACAGCGGGCCATTCGCCGCATCGGCAGGAAGCAATGTGCCTAAATTGGCTAAAACGACTATGGCTTCTCCAGACGTCATCACTTGGTGCGGTGAAATTGACTGATTTGTTGTAATCTCTCCGTTCAGCTCCGTGTAACTGGTGATCGCATCACCATCGTCAGTGGCAACGGTCATCGTATCGGGATCGTATGCGATCTTTAGGCTGACGTTCAATAGGTCGCTAGCATCGGTGTACTCGGCCAGGGAGACAACCACAGTCTTTGTCTCTCCCGGAGCGACGGACGCATCGCCAATTTCAACGGTCACCCCTGCCTGCGCTCCAAGAGCTGCACCCAGTGTTCCAGCTACACATGCGATCCACTTAATCCGCTTCAATACTGATTCAAACATCTTCTTCTCTCCTTTTCTTTCCTTGGGGTTCTACCACTTGGCTATTTGCCGCTCTTTCTTCGTTCACCGCGCCCGCTGCCGTACGGCTTTGGGCATGATTGATTCGATGTTATCATTGACTTGCTCTTCTGTGACGCCTGAAGGTAAGGTCATTCCCGCAGGCAGCAACTCCAATCCATACTGGTCAACCAGATTGATCTTGCGGAATATCAGGATGAGATCGTTTGTAAGAACCGAACCATCCTCATTGACATCAAGCAAGCCTTCGTCCTGTAGAGTCTGTATCCGATTCAGAACATCTCCAGCCGCCGTGCCCTCAGCAAGAACCATCCCTGCAGGCAACAAGTCAAGATCGTACTCATCAACCAGATTGACCTTGCGGAACAAAAGGATCAAGTCGTTCGTCAATACTTGCCCGTCGCCGTTGACATCGAGTCCGATTGTCGGTTTCTTTACCGTTACAATGATTGTTCCTGTCCCCGCACTTCCCTCTTCGTCGGTTACGGTCACTTCTAGTTCGTATTGATCCTGCGTCTCGTAGTCAAGCTGCGAAGGATCGGCGAGCGTAATCTGGCCGCTGTCATCGATTGCGAACACATCTTTGGTGTTTCCCCCCGTGATGGCGTAGCCGTCCGATGTCTTGATGTCGCCTTGCGGATCGGTTGCTTCGACGCTGTGCACGACAGTGCCGGCAGCGGTATCGTCGATAAGGGAGACACTGGCAGGTGTCACCTCAGGTGGCGTACCTTGGCTTTGCGGAAACACCTCCACAGAAAACGGATCAAGCGTAGTTGCCAGGTCGGCAGCGTCAGTGGCTCGGATGGTGATTTCTGCATATGTTCCAACGTCATCCAAAGCTGGGGTGCCAGAAAGACACCCTGTACTCGCGTTGCCCTCCATCCATCCAGGCTTATTGACAAAGTCAAAAGCAAGCTTGTCAGGGTCTTCATCTTCCACAAAGGGGACAAAGACAAAAGTCTCTCCAACCATGACTTGTGTTGACGGGAGACCTGAAATCCGCGGTGGATTGTTGTCTTTTGCCGCCACAAGTACCTGAAATCTCGTATTGTCTTGTACATCATTTGTGGTTACTCCGGTGATCTCGATCTCATGTTCTCCCAATTCTTGGTCGTCTGAAGGGGCGACAAGCAAAGATCCATCTGCAACCGACGCGAAATCGCAGTTCTCTGAGTATGACACATTGGCGCCTTTCGGCAGTCCGACACATCGTAGGGGAATGGTCAATGACTCGCCCCGCTTTACCGTAACTTCTTTAATAGCATGCAGCGCAAAAGGAAGCGGCGTCGAAACCTCCTTGATATCGCTTGCAGCCTCAGTCAGATAGGCCTGTTCCAGGAATTGGGCCAGCTTCAGATTGTTCTCTTCATGTATTTCTAAGTATCTTAGTATTCTTTCTGCGTCCTGTGAAATATAAGCTAAATCGTCGTTATTGACTAAGCCGACGACCCATTGGGACATTTTTATGCCGAACGTTGCCAGCGGCATTGCGAGACTAACCCCTGCGCTTGTGTGAAAGCCAAACGCCCCTTGAACTATGGACACGCCATGCGACAACCAGTCTCCAGGGGCCATGCCAAAGTACTCCAAAGCAAGCATGTCCAAAGTGTAAGCGTGGTAAGCAAGTTGTAGATTGAGTTGGTTCCAATAAAGCGAGTCCTGCATCCCGAGGGTATCTCCAACCTCCAACCACGATGAACTCCGTTGTTCCAGAAGCAAGATGTAGTTAAGCGTCATGAAGGACGCCATTCTCGAGCGAACGCTATTCTCTTTCTCATAAAGTTCGATCCCCCCGGTCACAAGCGACAGCCAAACAGCCAGCTTCTGAGTGCCACCGAACAGAGCCTTGAGTTGGGCGTCTTGCGAGCAATTGATACGAGCGGCCACCCTTGAGAGAAGTTTGTTAGACAAGGGAAGATCAGCGTTGCCGAGTATATCCAGAGAGCTTGTCAGGGTTTCGGTACTGAAGACCGTACTGAAAAGAGCATCCAGCGCGTTGTCAATGACAGTCTTGTTCTCAGCGAGCTCTTCTTGTACTTCGGTCAGCGCCTCGCCAAGTGCCGCGTCAACGTCCTGACCGGCTGACTTCGCATTATCATAGGAAGTCCGGATCTGCTGAAGGCGCTTTGCTGCGCCATGCGATGTGCGGAGGTATTCGCGCATCATCAGTTCTGAGCCTGCACGTTTGGCAAAGGATAGGGCAAACAGCGGAACAGCTGCGCTTTCCTCTAGCTTCTTGCCCCAGAGGGCTATGTTTTTCAGTCTTGGATAGGTGCTAAAAATCCTGCGTAAATGGGTTAATCCAGAACTGTTTTCACCATGCAATTCTTCTAAATGTGTGGCGGCTTTGTGTGCGAAGGTGACCGCAATGCTAAGGTACTCATCACTTTCCGCAAGAATCTCTTTACGTGTCAGCTCAGTGACTTCTCCAAGTTCAATGCCGGCTTCGTCGAGTGCTGTCAATGCGTACTGAACTAAGCTGTCAACGGTAGTGCCAAGCCCACCTGGTAATTTGGCACCGGCTACTTGTCGACCGGATTCATCTTCCAAAGAAGTCGATTCAGCATCTGCCGGGAAGCCAGTCAGTGAAATTGCCTCGCGGATGCACGCTTTGTATGACTTCTTGCGGAATCCGTGTCCCTTCCAGCTCCACTCCCACAAGTTCGGCATATAGTTGTATGGAATGTAGTAAAAGCCATCATCGCCTTTGACGCGTTTACCATACACACCAGAGCTAACGCGTGGCATACGAGACAAAATTGCCGTCAAGCTGCTAGGAAGATTCGAAGATAAGTACTCCGATCGGGAAATGATGGTTTCCAGAGAGGTAGGATCACGAGTTAAGCAAAAACTAACAACGCCTCTCATCCAATAATCTCTGTCCAGTGGATTTAGCGTGTCTTCCTTTTCTGGATTGAGAGAAACGTAAAAACCATAGTCCTCACCCTCGGCAGGCTGAATTGTTTGGACATATTGATACGGAGCATGGGTGTCTTCGACGCTATAAGCCTCACACCAATCCCAAGCGTCTGTCTTCACCCACTCGTCGGTGTGAGGCTTCTTCCATTCCACTTTGACCGCTTTGAAATAGGTGCCTTCCTCGGGAACTTTGACTTCCGTCTCTACCGGTGTGACGGAATCCTCGGTAGCATCCAGGGTTGCCACCACCGAGGGGGAATAGTCGAACGACGCATCCTTGTTCCGGTCTAGAACGAAGGTCACGCGCACGTCGTGCTCGCCGCCTTGTTTGTTGGTGATATCGGCGACAAGTTTGAGTGTGGCGCCGGGCAGCACCGCATCCGAATTGCTAAGTAAGTCAGCCTCTCCGTAGGGTTCCTTATACACTCGTATATCGTTCGCATAGGGGAAATCCCGAGTTAGTGACACTGTCGGGTTCGTTCCGTTGACGGTTTCCGTTTGCTCAACACTCCAAAGCTCCCCTTCGTCGCCGTCGAGACTGTCGAACACGTCCTGACCCCGGTAGTAGGCCTCCAAATTGTAGGTTTCGTCGGGCGATACATCGGAGGGATCGAAACTGACTTTGCCATCCTCGTCGGTAGTCTCCTTAGCAATCTGGTTCCATTCTTCAGCATTATCATACAAGACAACCTCGCACCGTGATTCCGCTTCAGCCGGAACCTCGTCATTCCAATTGCGAACCACGGCGGGAAGAGCAGCGTTCGGTTCCACACAGGTGAACCCGGTGTCCCAATCCCACGCATCCGTCTTGGAGGGTGTCCCATCGGTTTTCGTGACCATCACCGCCTTGTGGTATTCGCCTGCGGCGGTGATTTCGAACGTGTGCTCAAAACGTCGAGTCTGGCCCGCTGCCACGGGCACGGCATCGGTTTCCGCAGTGTAGTCGAAGACGGAGAAATCGCCGTTGCTCGCCGTGTCCTCCCCGGTGTCGAGCGCGAAACGCACCTTAGCAGAGTGGTCTTCGGTGGAGGGGTTAATGACCGTAGCCACGAGTATGATTTGCGCTCCCTCGGCAATCTGCTCCCCGGGCGAAACCGTGCTTTCGTCTTCACGCTCAATTGTCAGCGCCTTACAGTATGGCATATTTCGCACAATAGTGATCGCGTTATCTCCTTCTTCGAGCGTACAACTTCCCTTGCCCCACAATTCGCCATTGTCATTGAAGGGATTCTGTCCCTTATAATAGGCGACTGCGGTGTAGTACTCTCCCACCTCAACCTCGGAACCTGAGAAGGTCTTCACTCCATTCTCGTTTGGATTTACAGATTCCGCTTTCAGATTGTCGCCTTGCCATAAATTGATCTCGACAAGTTGTTCGGCGTCGGGGGGAACCTTATCATTTTGCTTACGCACCTGTATCCGGAGGGTGCCAACCGAATCGGTGGTAAACAGACCGTCTTCTTGGTGCCAGTCGCCTGGCTCTTCCCCATCGTGAGCACGTACGCGCACATCGTAGCGGGTATTGGTATCTAGCTCCATTAGCGTCTCCGATGTCGAAGAGGTCGAACCTGCAGGGTTCCAACTGTAGTCGCGGTCACGCTTGTACTCCACGTAGTAGGTGAGGGAATCGCGGTCGTCATCGCTGGCCGCGTCCCAGGAGATGTCGGCGCTGGTCTCGGTTATGTCGTCCGCATCGAGGTTGCTCGGTTTGCTTGGCTTGCGATTGCTGACGGTTATTGTTCTTCTGTTCGATTGGTCAGAGTATTCGCCATCATCGCACCGAGCCTTGACGTATACGTCGTATTGACCCGTTTCGTCGTAGGAATGTGAACGGCTTGTTCCCCCCCACGAAGACGAATCTCCGTCGCCCCAGTAGAACCGGTATTCGACACCATGTCCGTGTGAACACTCGGCACCGCCCGTGCTGAAAGTGATCGCCTCCCCCTTGTATACCGAGCTGTCCGACGGGTTCGGTTTGTCGGGCTTGCTCACATCGTGTTCCGGCAGCGTTGTGAAGAGTCCGTCAACTTTGCACCAGTCTTCTCCCGGCTCTTGTCCGTCATGGGCGCGAACCCTAACGTCATATTTTTGCCCGGTTGCCAGCCCCGTCAGCCTAACAGACTCGGAAGACGATGTTTCTTTGTGAGCCGAACCCCAAAATGTCATGTGCTTCTTGTACTCAATCTCATAAGTTAGCCTATCTCCATCGTCATCGCTGGCCGCGTCCCAGGAGATGTCGGCGCTGATCTCGGTTCTGTCGTCCGCATCGAGGTTGCCCGGCTTGCCGGGAGGGGAATTTGGGGTGCTGACGGTGAGATTCCACCCGCGCTGGTGGGTGTATTCCTTGTCCCCGCTGTCCTCGAAGTAGTAAGCAACTAGCTCATAATCAGAAGAGGAAACACTTACGTTGAACGTGGCGGTATATGTTCCCCACCCACCAATCCACCAGCTCGTATTCAATACTCCGCCTGAATAATCCTTCCGCCACTCCACATCCTTGCTCGCTGGTACGTCTGTAATCCTAAAGGTATGGTTTCCCTCAACCAACGACAAACTGCTCCAGTGGCTTGAACTTCTATAGGACACCGTGATCGTCTCACCTAGCACACTTGCCGAGCAGATTATCAACAGCAAGAACAAGAAAACTGGCCGATAGACAGACAAGGCCGGATGATGCTTCAAAATCTGCTGTTCCACAGGCGTGGTCTCCCTTCTTCCGTTGCGCCGAGAGGATGTTGCTGTCATTGTTTTTCTCCTGGATTCACAAGCACCCCGCAGGATGCGTCTTTACGCTTTGCCTTGCAACTGTTGTGAACGACCTAAGTCCAAGGCGAATCAAGCCTTGTTTGCACCTACGTCTTTCGGCAGAAACACAAACGCGTTGAGACGGCGCTGACTGGCCGGGGCGTTGCCCTGAAAATTTTTTTTTGGTTGGATGGCTTGCGTACTGCTGCCACCTGCCTGTCGGGATGCGACGCAGACAGGTCTTGGCTGCATAGAACTTCACAACAGGCAGGGATGCCCGTTGATACTAAAAGCCATTGCGAATTCAACGAAGCGGAGCCAAGCAAATTCTGTGGACATAGGGCCGGGGCATTGCTCCGAAAACCTTCGCTGGCGCGAAAAATCCTGCAGTGTCAGTTTTGTGGAAGGGGGCTCTCCTTGTTCCGCCGCTTGTTTCTCTCGTCAACCCATAGTTTACCGGACAAAAGGGGGTTGGGCAAGGGCGGATTTTTGGGAGTCAAACTTTCCCTACAGGAATTTTTGAGAATGGCAGGGGGGTGTGGCGTATGTAGTGTGGACTCTATTCCTTGTGCGGCAAGGTGATGCATGAAGATTTACTTGGCTCGAAAAAAAATTGGGAAAAATTTATTTTTTTTGATTTGGGCTTGGTGGCGATGCGTATTTTGAGGCTGTGCGACAATTTTTTGTGGGGAAAGTTTGATTTTTGGTGTGGGTAGGGGATGGAACTATGTCCACAAAATTTGCTTGGATGTGTTAAGTATGGTGCTCGTCTCGGCCGCCATTTCTGCTCGGGCGGGGGGGAGGCCCGCGTTGCTTTTGGGGTGGCGGATTGTCACAGCTCCGCCTGAAAGGCAGAGCCACGAGGGGCCGGCTTTATTGGTGTCGAACGTGGCACTGGCTTTCCAGCCGGTGTGTGGGGGATGGCGAGGGTACAGGGCGTGTCGGTGCTGGAGAGGGGGGCTACAGGCAGGGATGCCTGTAGTACTTGGGAGGGGAGGGGCTACAGGCAGGGATGCCTGTAGTACTTGTATCTGCACCAAAACCCAGGATCGCGGACCCTGGGCTGTGATTGGGCCGGGGCGTTGCCCCGAAATCCTTTTTTGGTTGGATGGCTTGCGTAGTGCTGCGCATGCAGCGGGGAATTCTGGGTTTTGCGCGGTGCGGGAGCGGATTGTCACGCTC
>CAYTDH010000101.1:0-12052 GCA_964436325.1 uncultured Tangfeifania sp. | reverse complement strand
TCGGCACCACCGCGACGAATGAACTGCAATACCGGAAATATGAATTCATGGCATTCATGGTCGCCCAACGGACGCTGGCTGGTTTTTTCTTCAAAGAAAATGGGAGCTTATACTCAGCTATTCCTGACCCATATTGATGAAAACGGGAACGACAGTCCGCCGGTGTGGCTTGAAAATCTTAAAGTGAAAGACCGTGCAGCCAATATACCGGAATTTGTAAATGTGAATTATGAAGAATTTGATCAAATCACCGATGAATTTTCTGATGTAGCCGATTATAATGTTCGCGGGACTTCTAAAGCGCAATTCGGCGATTTTAAAAATGCGATTGTTGATTTCAACAAAGCCCTGCAGGTAAATCCTGCCGATGACCAGGCTTATGCTAACCGGGGTAAAGCCAAAGATGAACTTGGCGATTTGAAGGGAGCCCTGGCTGATCTGAACAAGGCGATTGAACTCAACCCCGAAGAGCATGATTATTACATCCATCGCGGGAATACCCGGGTAAAAATGAATGATCTGCAAGGCGCCATTGCTGACTGCAGCCGGGCTATCGATCTGGAGCCGGGGGATGCAGCACTTCATGCCCACCGGGCAGGCGTTTATCAGCTTGCTTCTGCCCTGGACAAATCCGTGGCGGATCTGACCAGAGCCATTGAGCTTAGACCAGACTATGCCTTGTATTATGTGCATCGTGCCAATGTTTACAGTCAACTGAATCAGTATGACCAGGCACTCCAAAATATTGACCGTGCATTGGCCCTGGAACCGGGGAATGTAAAAACCATGACCCTGAAAGGCATTTTTGCCCGGCAGGCAGAAAACAGAGATCTTGCCGTTAAAAGTTTTCAGCAGGCCATCGAAATCAATCCCGGTTACTATGAGCCCTATTCCGAACTGGGGATTTTGTATGATGAACTTGGTGAAACAGAAAAATCCATCGACCATTTTACCAGGGCAATTGAGCGGTACGACCAGCAATCAAAGCGGGAATTGGCTGCAATCTATAATAACCGGGGAACGGTTTATGGGAAAATGGAGAACTACCGCCAGGCACGGAATGATTTCAGCCAGGCACTGGTGTTCCGGCCCAATTTTGCCGATGCATACAGTAACCGTGCTTTTGCTGAACTCAACCTGGGAAATACCCGTGAAGCCGAACGCGACTGCGACAGGGCCCTGCAAATTAATCCGGGTATGGTGAAAGCCAGGAGAATTAAAGAGATAATCCGCGGACGATAACAGATAATTATTGTTTTAATGTGAAAGCTATCAATACCATCAGGTTTAAATACGCTACAATCAATCTTATTTTTTATGCCTTGCTTTTGGTGGCGACACCTTTTATTATGCTGCAAAATTATTTGCAGGGATTTATCAGGGAGCTATCCTCTGCAACGGTTACAGTGGGAAGACAGGAAATACTTCTGATCCCTGTTCTTTTGTTTTTAGTAGCGGGTGTTACTGGAGTTATTTTTCGCCGGAGTCTTTCGCGTAAGGTATTCATGGTTGTGGCAATCGTCGTTTCATTGCTTTTATTAGGACAGTGGATAAGCGATTATTATATCGATTATAAAATTTATGATCTGCAAAATAACTGGCATTATGGTGCCTATGCTTTTTTTTCTTTTATCGTTTATTCCCGGTTTAAACAAAAGAATTATTCAGTCCACCGCATTTATTGGCTGGTGTTTGGCATCTCCGCAGGCATCTCCTTTTTCGATGAACTGTTTCAACACCGGATGTCTCAGCGGATTTTTGATTTGAGTGATGTTGCCAAAGATATGTGGGGTGTTTTCCTCGGGGTTATTCTGATCCATTTTCTGGTTGAGAATGAATCCCTGAAATCATTTTTTTCTGAAATCCGAAAGGAAAAGTGGAAAGATTATTTTAGAAATGCTTCACCGGTTCTTTTCTTGACAGGAGTTTTTTCCTTTAGCTTTTTAACCGTAAGTTCTATGCTTACGGAGAAACGTTATGGCTGGGGAGTGGGTTTAATTTCTCTATTGCTGGCTGTTTTGTTTTTTTTGTTGTTCCATAGCTGGAAAGGTAAAACCAGAAATGTACTGCGAGGTATTTTAGTGTTTCTCCTGCTTGCGCAGGTTGTTTCATTTGGCATCAATTATAAAAAAGATTTTATTTTTCATAATAACTTTTTGACTATCTATAAAGGAATACCACTGCCTTTTTTCGATGTGATCTTTTACCCCGACCAAACATTTCGGCTGGCAGATAAAAAGGCTATGTTCAATAAAACCGATAAAGAACGGCTAATGCAATATGAACCCGATATTTTGTTAATCGGCTCGGGTGAAAACGGGGAGGGCGGAAATGGTTTTCCCTGGAAGGAAAAATCACATTTTATCTACAATAAGCATAATGACCGTATTGTTCAGGTGATGATTCATGATTCAAGGACAGCATGTATTCAATATAACCGGCTTATGAGAGAGGGCTACAGGGTATTATTTGTAATGCATAAGAATTATTAAATGAGAAAGACGCCGGGTAACATCAGGATATTTGACCGATTGGTCTTTGGAGGCCTTTGTTTCTTAGTGGGGCTGCTTTTGGTGCTTCCTCTTTTGTTGCATTTGTTTCCGGGGATGCGAAAAGAGACACTTGCTGATTTTGAAAATGAAATCGGTGGTCTGGCCTGGTTTGCTTCACGAAATCAGCATTATGAGCAGGAGATTGTGTATTACCATGCCTTGATGGAAAAAATCCCTGAAACAAAACCGGAAATATTCCCCAAAATTGGAAAGGCCTGGGCCAATCTTGGAAAACCGTTAAAAGCGATGGAATATTATAATAAATCTCTTGAAGCAGGCACACCGGATTCAGCGGCCATTTTTTACGAGGTGGCATTGGTTGCTCACCATATGAAACGCTATGATATGGCCGAAAAATACTATAAGAAGAGTTGCTCGGATTCGGTCTTCTTATCGGGTGCGCATTTTAATTTGGGGAATATCCGTTTTTTTGTGAGGAAAAATAATGAACAGGCGCTGATGCATTATTTGCGGGCTGTGGAAGAACCGGCTGTGGATCGATTATATAAGGAGATACTGCGCCGGGAATTGAAGATTTACAATGAGCGGCATGAACCGGAGGTTTATCAACGCTTATATTCCCGTTACACCGGCGAGAAAAGTCCTCCGGATTTCTCCCGTTTTGACAAGCAAACACTTCTGGCTAATGCATGGGGTGAGAACCAGGCCATTATCCATAATTATATCGGGACTATTTATGCCATGAAAGAAGATAATCAACAGGCATTGAGGTATTTCAGGAAAGCACTGGAAATTGATCCTGAATTTGAAGATGCACGTTTTAACCTAGAAAAATTAGTACAGTTTTGAAAACAATTCATAATGCTATCATGAAATTTTTTCGGTTGGTTCGATTGGCTCTCTTCGGAGCGTTTTTTCTGATTAGTTGCTCAGGGGATGGGGGTTCCATGACTGTCATTCCCGGTCACTCCCACAACGATTATGAGCACCCAAACCCCTTATTCGATGCGCTTTCTTACCATTTTAAAAGCATCGAAGCAGATATCTTCCCTGTGGGGGATTCGCTCTTTGTGGCCCATGACCGCGTGGATATTCAACCCGGAAGGACCCTGCGCAGTTTATACCTGGAACCGCTGAAAAATGAGATCGAAAAAAACGGGGGAACTGTTTATGGAACAGGCGAAACCCTCATTTTGCTGGTGGATATCAAAGCTGAAATGATGGAAGCTTACTCCCTGCTTCATGAAATACTGCAAGACTACCGCTCCTGCCTTACATTTTATGAATCCGGAAAAATTACCCATGGGGGTATTCAGGTAATTGTTTCGGGTGAACGGCCCCTTGAATACATGCAATCCCAGTCGCTGAGGTATGCGTTTTTCGATGGCCGGCTGAAGAATCTGGAATCCGATATTTCTCCCGGCCTCATGCCGCTTGTTAGTGACAACTGGAACCAGGCTTTTGAATGGGATGGAACTGGAGAAATGCCTGAAAAGGAGAGAAAGCGGCTGGAGGAATTGGTGGCCGAAGCTGACGAAAAGGGGGTTCTTCTCCGTTTCTGGGCTACTCCCAATCAAACGGCAGAGCAGAGAAGAGCAGTCTGGACGGTACTAAAAGAAGCCGGGATTGGTTTGATTGGCACCGATCATCTTCATGAGCTTTACCAATTTTTCCAGGCTGATGATTAGATTATTTCATAAAAAATATCTGAATCGCTTCTTCTGGGGGATGGTTTTATTTCCCTGGTGCCTTTTTTACGGTGAAATCCGGGGGCAGGGAATAACAGAACTGGTGAATCCTTTTATTGGCACTGCCCCAACAAAGCAATTTTCTCTTTGGGATGGCCATGGAAGAACCTATCCCGGGGCCGTTGCTCCGAATGGATTTGTTCAGCTTACCCCCGAGACGGATGTTGCCATTGAAAAGGGGTACGATTACCGTAACTCCACCATTGGCTTTTTTAGTTGTATGGGGCATTTTTCCGGATATCCCAATGGTTCATCGGGTTGGTGCCATGTAATGCCTGTGGAGCATAATCCGGATTTTCAAATCTACCATGATGGCCGGCCCTTTTCCCATGGCCGTGAAAAAGCAGTTCCCGGGTATTACAAGGTGGCTTTCGATGATAATGGTACATTGGTTGAAGCTACCGCCACACCCCGGGCAGGTATGTTTCGGTTTCATATCACCGAAAAAGTGAAGCCCTGCATTTTCGTGGGAGATATTGGGCGGATGGAATGGGGTCCCGGACCGGTGATTAAAGGAAGCCGGAGAAATACTATCCTTGAATTTAACCGCCCATGGATAGAAGTGAAACAGGTAAAACAGGGCCTTGTTCTGGTTTTTGCCGAAAAAGACAGGCAGTCTTTGCACCTCAAAATAAGCAGTTCCGCGGTGGGGTTTGAAAATGCACGTGATAACCTGGAGCAGGAGATGGATGGCTGGGATTTTGATCGAATACGGCAAACGACCCTTGACTCCTGGGAGAAGGAACTGTCTGCCGTTGAAATCAGGGATGGCCGGCAGAAGGATAAAGTCATCTTTTATTCAGCACTTTACCATTCTTTGTTGATTCCCTGGATTGTATCAGATGCCAATGGCATGTACCGGGGAGCGGATAAGAAAATTTATAAGGCAATCGGGGAGGCCCAATATGGAGGATTTTCCCCCTGGGATACTTTCCGGTCGCTGCACCCCCTGCTCTGCATCATTGCGCCCGAAAGGCAAAATGACATGGTGCATTCGTTGCTGGCTGTTTATGAACAAACCGGCCGTTTGCCCGCTGGTCCGATGACCGGGTTTCATTCCATTCCTATTATCGTGGATACCTACTTTAAAACTAAACCGGACTTGGATAAAATGACCGCATGGAAGGCCATGAAAGAATGTTTGCTCGCCGATTTGACCTGCAGACCCGATATGGCCATTTATGCGCAAAAAGGGTTTGTTCCCGCAAATATGCCGGAATCTGTTACCCGTACTGTGGAGTATGCCTATGATGATTGGGTTTTATCGCAGTTTGCAGGGGAGGTGATGAACCGGCAGCAGGATTTCCTTCAACTTCAGAAAAGAAGTTTAAATTATAGGAATTTGTTTGATCCGCAGCAGAACTTTTTGATTCCCAGGGGAGATGATGGGTTTATCCGATCGGTGAATCATGTGGGATTCAAGGAGGGAGATAAATGGAATTACTCCTTTTTTGTACCCCACAATCCGCGTGACCTTATCAATTTGATGGGGGGCGATTCGCTTTTTGTGAATCATCTGGACGCTGCCCTGAGCAAAGGAAAAATCCTGTTTGACAATGAACCCGATTTCCATATCCCTTACCTGTTTAACGCAGCCCGCTGTCCTTCAAAAACCCAGGAATGGATTTTCGCAATCAGGGAATCGCATTTTAACGACGGTCCTGGCGGGCTGCCCGGGAATGATGACCTGGGTTCCATGTCCTCCTGGTTTGTTTTCAATGCCATGGGGTTTTATCCTGTATGTCCGGGAGTTCCTGAATACTACCTGGGAACTCCGCTTTTCAGGGAAATTGCTATACGGGTGGGGGAAGGCAAGAGGTTTGTTATCCATGCCCGGGGAAAGACTTCTAAGAAACACTACATTCAATCCTGCAGGTTGAATCATAAAGAAACGGAAAAGTCTTGGTTTAGCCATTCTACCCTGATGGCGGGAGGTTCACTTACTTTGGAAATGGAAAGTGAACCCTCTTCGTGGGGAAAAAAACCGGATCGCGAGGTCTATTCCCTGACCCGCCGGGTACCAATGATTGCTTTAGATACCTTCTTTTTGTCTGAAAAGGAAGTTGTTTCGGATGAATGGTGCCAGGCGGTTTTCCGGCTGGAAAATACAGGAAGCGCCGGAACCTTAAGAATGGAATTGCTGGCAAACGAAGTGCCTCAGGTAAAGAAAAATATTCTTGTTGAAGCGGGGAAAATCCTTACGGATTCCATCCCTTTCAGGTTGTATTCCCCGGGGATCAAAGAAATGACATTTCGTGGGTTTTCACCCAAATTGACCTTGAAAGTTCATAGTTCCGGAGATCCAACGTTTGAATACCGTAACTTCTCTTATGAACCACTCGTCCGGCCGGGCCGTGTTCAGCCGCTCTCTTTTGACCTTAAGAACAGGGGCGGTAACCCGGGCTCTGCAAGGTTTACCATTTTGTTGAATAATGAATTGGTATTTTCCGGTACCCGAACGGTTGAGCCGGGAGAAACAGTCAGGGTCCAACATTCTCTTTCAGATGTCTCAGCCGGAGAGAATACCGTTGAAGTGGAAAACTTAACCGGAACGTTTAAAGTAGTGCAGGAACCTCTGGACGCCATTCTTGTTGATTTGTCTTTCAAAAACCGGAGAGGAATGGTTTTGCCGGACCAATCGGGATTTTCAAATGACGGGATGATCCGGGATGCTTCACCTGGAAATGAAAATGGCAGTCGCCTGGGGAAAGATGTTTTCGTGGAGATACCCTCAAGTCCCAGTTTGATGGCTTTGGATAGTGCCCTAACCCTCGCGTGTTGGATAAACTTCTCAAAGATGGGGAAGAATCCTGTCTCCATCATAACCCGGGGCGACTATCATGTTATCCAGGTACTTCCCGGGGCACGACTTGAATTTTTTGCCGGAGGATGGGGAAGAGGAGTTTGCCAGGTTCAGTTGCCTGACGGAATTACCGGTGAGTGGCACCATATGGCTGGTGTGTGTGACGGAAAATCACTGAAGTTTTATCTCGACGGAGAATTGAAAGGAAAAACAGAACTGGCTAGGATGACTCCGCTTGCCTCTGAAGGAAAGTGGATGTTAGGCAGAAATGAGGAGTTTCCGGGAGAGCGGGTTTTTCATGGGAAGATCGACGGGGTGAAAATAATTGCGGCAGCGCTCTCACCTGAGGAAATCCAAAATTTAATGAATAGTAAAAAATAGGGTTATTCAAAAGAGTGCCTGGGAAAAGATAAAAATTAGCGAAAGATAAATAGGGAGGATTCAATTAATTATTAAACCTGAAATCGTATGCAAATGATCAATAAGAAGTTTTATGGAATTTTCATTTTTCTGCTGTTTTTCTTTGGGAGTGCCAGGGCACAATACCACGAAAACGCAGAAATCAAAAGCTACACCTTTCCCAATCCTTACGCTGTTGAACAGTTACAGGAACCGGGGAAGAAAAAAGTCAGAAATGTTATCTTAATGATTGGGGATGGAATGGGATTGAATCAGATTTCGATGGCCTGGGTGGCCAACCGTGGGAAATTGAATCTGGACAATTTTAAACAAAGCGGACTGGTTCGCACCTATGCCGCGGATAAACTCATTACCGATTCAGGTGCAGCCGGAACGGCTATGGCCACCGGACAGAAAGCCAGGTACCATTCCATTGGTGTTGATGTCAATGGAAATCCAGTTCCATCGCTCACCGATTTGGCTCATAAAAAAGGGCTCTCCACAGCTGTAGTGGTGACGTGTGGACTGACCGATGCCACTCCTGCCACTTTTTGTGCCAGCAATCCTGACCGCGAACAACTGGATGCCATTGCCAATGATTTCCTGGATTGCGATGTGGATTTTCTCTTTGGCGGAGGACGGGCACAGTTTACTGAAAGGGAGGATAGCCGGAATCTTTTGCATGAGATGGAGGAAATAGGATATCAAGTAGCCACTAGCTGGGAACAGATGGAAAACGTTTCAGAAGGAAAGGTATTTGCTGCCATTGAGGAGGGGCAGCTGCCGATGGCTCCTGAGCGTGGGGATATTTGGCAAAAAGCATCGTTGAAAGCATTAAACAGATTGAAGGAAAATCCAAAAGGTTTTTTTGCCGTGCTCGAAGGCTCCCGCATCGATGATTGTGGTCATTGGCACGACTTGCCCGGTTTGATGGGAGAAATTTTCGACTTTGACCAAACCATCGGGAAGGTACTGAAATGGGCTGAAAAGGATGGAGAAACGCTTGTCATTGTTTTAGCTGATCATGAAACGGGCGGTCTGACTCTCCTTGACGGCGACATTCAAAAGGGTACCGTGAAAGGGCATTTTTCCACCGGCGGACATTCCGGGATTATGGTTCCTGTTTATGCCTGGGGGCCTCAGTCTGAAAAATTTACCGGTACCTTCGAGAACACCGCCATCTTTCAAAAAATTGTACAAATATTAAAATTGAACTAAAATGATTCGAATTACTGTTTATTTGGGTATTCTGTTGCTGGCTGTTTCGTGGGCCGCAACATCGCAGGAGAACGATTTACACTACCGCGTGCTTGAAGGGCTTACAAAGACAGAAGCCCGAAAGGAACTGCATTTTCCCGGTATTTTGGGATATAAAACCATTAAGTGTGATTTTCATATGCACACCATTTTTTCCGATGGCTCCGTGCTTCCCAAAGAGCGGGTTAACGAAGCCTGGCGCGAGGGGCTGGATGTTATTGCCATTACCGATCACAATACCCCGCAGCCAGGTTATATTGATGCCAATTACAATACCTCATTTGAGTTGGCCCAGGCTGCTGCCCGCGGAAAAGGAATCACTGTGATTCAGGGAACGGAATTTACGCGCAGCAAGCCGGTGGGGCACCTGAATTTTCTCTTTATTGAGGATGCCAATCCTTATGCCCAGGAAGACCTCGAACCGAAACGTGCCGTTGAAATGGCCGCTGATGAGGGGGCTTTTGTAATTTACAATCATCCTGGCTGGCCCGATAAAAACAGCGATTTGTTTGAATTTCAGATTGACCTGATGAACCGGGGGAAAATTCATGCCATTGAGGTTGTTAACAGTAAAGAGTTTTATCCCCTGGCTGTAGATTATTGCCCGGAGTACAATCTGGCCCCCCTCAGCACAACCGATATTCATGCTCCCATCCAGGCCAATTACGATACAGAGCAGAAATTCAGGAACCTTACCCTGGTTTTTGCCGACGATAAAAGCGAAGCTTCGGTTAAGGAGGCCTTGTTTGCCCGCCGGACCGTGGCATGTGCCGGAAATTTACTGGCCGGCGAAGAGAAATACCTCAATGAATTGCTCCGGGAGTCGCTAATGGTTAGTGATTTTCAGACCACTGACAGCCACTTTTCCTGCAATGTTACCAACCAGTCGGAGGTGACCTATTTCTTTGAGGGCCCCGGGCATTCGAAAATTATTTTTCCCGCCCGCAAAACCATTCGCCTGGCTGGGGAACAGAAAAAGATGGATGTCATTTTTGAAGTCAGTAATACCTGGGTGAGTTCACGTGAACACCTTGAACTGCCCTTGCATTTTATCCTGGCGGGCGACGAAGAAGTATCCATGCCTTTCGTTAAGCAAGACCTTAAACTGATGAATCCTGAAACCCCTGTGGAAGTCTTTTGCCCCACACCGGGAGCTGAAATTCGGTACACCACAGATGGCACAGAACCCAATGAAGGATCAACGCTTTATACCGGTCCGTTTAAACTGAGTACCTCTTCCCCTGTTCGTTTGAAAGCATTTAAGGAGGGGATGGAGACCAGCCGGACCTTCAGCCTTCAGGCGGTTTTGAATATCCCTCATGAAGGAGTAAAACTCCAAAATCCCGATAATGGAATCAAATACCGGTATTATGAGGGCGTGCTAACTTCTGTTTTGGAAATGGAAGACAAAGCGCAATTTGTCAGTGAAGGAGTGGCTGATTTGCCGGACATTTCCAAAGCAGCAGTCGAGGACCATTTTGGGATGATTTTCAGCGGGTATATTTATGCCCCCACGGAGGGATTATACACGTTTGCCACCCAGAGTGACGACGGTACCACCTTCAAAATCGATGGCATTGACCTAATCGACAATGACGGTTCCCACAGCCTGACCAAAGTGAGTGAATCCATCCCCCTGAAAAAGGGGTATCACCCCTTTGAATTGCGGTATATGGAAGATTATGAAGGTCAGGAACTGCGTTTTCTCTGGACAATTCCCGGAAAAGAGGAAGCTCCCGTTGCCGCAGAATATCTCTTTGTTGGAGAGTAACAGAGAGAATCAGTTTTTTGGGGCGTTTTCCCATTCAGAATTTAGTGCACGTGGTATAATTTTAATAACCTAAAAAAAAATGACATGAACCGATTTATTGCCTTAACCCTTTTCTTTTTTGCATTTTTTCTAACTCTTCCGGTTATGGGGCAGATGGAACTGAAATGCATGAGTTTCAATATACGTTATGATAATCCTGATGACGGAGTGAATAACTGGCAGCACAGGAAAGACAATGCTGCATCCGTGGTTCGTTTTCATGATATTGATGTTGTTGGTTTTCAGGAAGTGTTGCAACACCAGCTTGAAGACCTGAGAGAACGGTTGCCCGGATATTCAGATGTGGGTGTTGCACGGGATGATGGGGAACAATCAGGTGAATATGTGCCTGTATTTTACAAGGCAGACCGGTTCTCCCTCATGGAAAGCGGTAATTTCTGGCTGAGTGAAAATCCCTCTGTTCCCGGAAAGGGATGGGATGCTGCCTGTAACCGCATTGTTACCTGGGTGAAGCTCAAAGAAAAATCCAGCGGGAAGGTTTTTGCTTTTTTCAATACCCATTTTGATCACCGGGGACGGGTTGCCCGAAAGGAAAGTGTTCCGCTTCTCCGTTCCAAAATTTCTGCCATTGCCGGCGAATTGCCAGTGGTCGTTACGGGTGATTTTAATGCGACCCCCGAATCCCTCGTGATAACCCATATTCTGGATGAAGAAGAGAAAGTCCGGCTCCGCGATACCCGTTTGGAAGCAGATATTGTGTACAACGCCTTTTGGACTGCCCATTCCTTTGGAGGCACACCAATGGAGAACAGACGGATTATTGACTACATTTTTGTGAATGCGTCATGGAAGGTTATCCGCTATGGTGTGTTGAGTGAATTAAACAATGGAGTATACCTTTCCGACCATTGTCCGGTAGTTTCAGAGCTCATGTTGGAACAAAAATAGGATAAAATGAGACGCATCGGTTTATTTATTTCACTTTTGATGGCTGTTGTTTTCGCAAAAATGACACAGGCCCAGTTCGTGCACTATCTGGATGCGGGACCCACGCCCTGGACATCTGAACCAAAGGTCTCGGGAGAACAGTTTCGTTTTGTGGTTATTGGTGATTTGACCGGAGGGGAAGTCCCCGGGGTTTTTGAGTCGGCCATAAAAAAAATCAATCAGCTTGCTCCTGATTTTGTGGTCTCGGTTGGGGATTTGATAGAAGGATACACCCTCGACGATGCAACCATTCAGAAACAATGGAGTCATTTTGAGGAACGGGTGGCCCGGTTGCAAGCGCCTTTCTTTTATTTGCCCGGAAACCATGATTATACAAATCAGAAACTGGCTGATGTCTGGCGAAAGAAGCTGGGAAAAGATTACTATGCTTTTCAGGTTAACCAGTCCCTTTTTTTGATGATGAATATGTATGAGCAGGGGGTAACCGGACTTTCTGAGGAGCAGGTGGATTATTTTAAAACGGCTTTGAAAGCGCATGACAGGAATAATCCCGTATACGTTTTTTCCCATGCTCCCCTCTGGAAAGTCTGGGACCAGGAAGGATACCGGGAGT
>CAYTDH010000100.1:0-12090 GCA_964436325.1 uncultured Tangfeifania sp. | reverse complement strand
AATACCTGTGGAACAAATGACAGAAATAATTTATCTGTCATCTTCTCATTATGCCCAAAAAATTTTGGGTAACCACTCGAAGTGACAGGAAAAATTATTTCCCGCTCTTTTCAACAGCCGTTTTGTTTACGTCCAGTTTAAGCGGGTTAATTTCTTCTCCCCAGTAAACGGTGGTGTGCGGGAAAGGAATTTCAATATTCCGCGCATCGAATGCCTCTTTGAGCCGTTTCCGGTACTCCCGTCCGATGGTCCACTGCTGAATGGGTTTGGTTTTTATCCGTGCTTTAACGATTAGGGCGCTGTCGGCGAATTTGTCAAGACCAAAAATCTCAATGGGCTCAATGATGGCATCTTTAAAGTTTTCGTCTTGCTGCATGCCATCTCCTACTTCGCGCATAATTTCCATCACTGTATCAACATTTTCTTTATAGGCAACACCAATATCAAACACCATAGCCGACCATTCATTGGTCATGTTGGAAAGGGTTGAGATTTTTCCGTTTTGGAAGATATGGACGGTTCCCGAGAAATCGCGGAGCGTAATGGTGCGCAGTTCAATTTTTTCCACCAGTCCGCCGGTGCCGTTGATAATGGCCACATCACCCACGCGGATTTGGTTCTCCAGAAGGATGAAAAAACCCGAGATGAAGTCCCGTACCAGTTCCTGCGAGCCAAAACCTACGGCTACGCCGATGATGCCGGCACTTGCGAGAATTGGTCCGATGTCTACTCCGAATTTTTTCAGGGCAATCATGAAAAAAATGGCCCAGAGAATTATTTTTACAGCTCCGGAAAGGATTTCGGTGAGGGTATTTATGCGTTTTTCAACTTCGCCGGCATCCTTTTTTTCGGCTTTTCCGGCCCTTTTAATTAGCGACTTTTGGAATCTTTTGAGGGAAAAGGCAAAGATTCTGAACACAATGATAAGGGCTACAATGAGAAAAATGAGCCCGGGAAGTTCCGAAATAATCCATTTCTGGGCACCCCCAATAAGGGTTTGCCAAAATTCATTTGAGAATAGTTGTTCCATATTATTTTAGATTTTATTTAAAGTTTAATATAAAACAATTATCGGGAAATGCAAAGCTTAAAGGGGTTGGTTTCACAAGTCAGACAAAGCTTCATGCCTGCTTCATGCCTGCTTCATGCCGAAAGTGTATCCTTTCCGGGAATATGTTCATCCCGGGCGAAAAATACCACCCATTTATTATGGTTGGTTTCTGTCTGATGACAATGCGGAGAAATGCAATTTCAGCGGAATATGGTTATTGTATGTACAATGAATGTTATGCTTCAGGTATTGTATCCCAATATTTTAAACATGTCACCGACGGTCTGTTCGGTCCGGTAAACATAGTCCACAAAATTCCCTGTTCCATCCCGGTCGATGATCACGTGCTTTGGAGAAGGAATCAGGCAGTGTTTGATTCCACCGTAACCGCTGATGGAGTCCTGGTAGGCTCCGGTATGAAAAAATCCCAGGTAGAGCGGTTCTTTTTCGCGGGAGGAGTACTTGGGCAAAAGGATTTGCTGGTTCAGGTCCTCTGAATTGTAATAATCCGACCGGTCACAGCTAATCCCCCCGATACTGACCCTTGTATATTCATTGTTCCATTTGTTGATAGGAAGGAGGATGAATTTTTCGAGAATGGACCAGGCATCAGGAATGGTGTTCATCAGGCTGTTGTCGATGATATACCATAATTCGGCATCGTTTTGCTGCTTTTGCTCCAACACTGAGAATATGGTTGCCCCGCTTTCGCCTACGGTGTATTTTCCAAACTCCGTGTAGATATCGGGTTCCTCTACTCCTTCGGAGTTGCATACATCCTTAATGTATTGGATAATCTCACGGATCATGTATTCATAGTTGTATTCAAATCCCAGGTGGCTTCTTATAGGGAATCCACCTCCCAGGTTTACCGATTTTAGGGTGGGGCACTCTTTTTTTAACTCAACATACAGTTTAATGGATTTTTGAAATTCTCCCAGTAGAGGGTATCTTTGATGCCTGAATCCACAAAAAAGTGAAGCATCGACAGCTCTATACTGGAGTTTCCTTTGATGCTGTTGCGGTAAAAATCAATAATTTCTGTGGTTCTGATGCCCAGTCGCGAGGTGTAATAGGCACTTTGCGGTTCTTCATCGATGGCTTTACGGATGCCAATTTGAACTGTTTTATCGTTGGCTGCCGAAATAATTTTTTTAAGCTCGTTTTTATTATCGAGGATGATGGTGGAGTCTTTAAATCCCATGTCCTGCATCTGGATAATTTTCCGAATGTAGTCATCTGTTTTATAACCGTTGTGGACCAGCTTTATTTTTTGGTTGAGCTTTTCTTCTTTGTACAGGTTCAGAATAAGGTCGATATCAAAAGAGGATGATGTTTCGAGGTTCACATTAAACTGAAGGGCTTTACTGATTACATGATGGAAGTGGCTGCACTTGGTGCAATAACAATAGTGGTAATCTCCCTGGTAGTTGGAAGCTTTCATGGCCCTGCGGAACAGGTTCCGGGCTTTCTTAATCTGGTCGCCGATGCGGGGCAGATACATCAGCCTGAATGGAGTTCCGTATTTTTCAATTAAATATTTGAGCGAAACACCGTAAAAGGAGAGATTTCCGTCCTGCAGGTCAAATCCCTCCTGAGGAAAATAATACGATTGTTCGATGAGATCAAGGTAGCTGTTCTTCATTTTTATACGTTCCCAAAAAAGTCATTCATAATGAAGGTTCAAAATAAACACCTTTTTTCAACATACTCAAAAAAAAGGCTCCATTATTTAGCCCGAATAATTGACTTCGTCGAACTTTGTTTCATGAATTATTCTTGTCTCCGCATTCTAAACCGTTTGTGAATATTAAAAAGACCATTTTAATCTGCCGTAAAGGGCTTTCCCCAATTCTCCGTATTCTGTTCCCGGCTCTCCAAAAAAGAGTTGTCCGGTGAACATGAGTTCAAGATTGTTGCCCAGTGAGTAGGTTAGGGAGGGGCCCATGAAGGCGGAACCATCCGATGGGTTGATTATTCCGCTGAGGTCGCCGGAAATGAGGGGGGTGAAAGGGTAAGAGATTTGACCAAACAGGTTACAACGTGCCGGAGAAAGCTTTTTGGCGGAAATGTCCTGGTCAAAGAAACTGCGTCCCCCGGCATTTCCGGTTGTGCCCTGGCTGTTCAACAATACGGCACCATGGAGGTAAAGGCTGTTTTTGAATGTGTAGTCTCCCGAAACCGATGCTACCAGGGCCTCTTTGCTGTTTTCCTCCCGGGGGATAAACCAGGATATTTCACAGCGAAAACCGCCTCCGTGGATGTCACCACTCCAGCCGGTTCCCAGAATATAATCTCTGCCGGCCCATCCTCCCAGAAACTGGAAGTCGTAACTGAATTTTGAAAATCGGTACATGCCTGCCAAAGCAGCTTCATTCGTGTTTTTACCCGGTTTGAAAACCAGTTCGGCAGAAGATGTAAATCCGGTGTAATACTGGATTTTTAATGCATCGGTACCCGGCCTTTCCTCGTAATCGAAATCGAAATAGGAAAACGTGTTGAAGATATCATTCGGGTTCCAGACCAGGTTGATGCCCCAGTTAATGCGCTGTCTTCCCGCCCTGATTTGCCAGTTGCCTTCCATGTAGTCGATCCAGGCCCGGTCGATCATCGAATGGAGGAACCATTCATTGCCGGAAACGATTGTTCCGGACAAATCCACAATCCCCGGGTCGTTGTCTACAAACTCCTTATATTGAGGAAATTCACGAATCATTTGTCCAAAAAACAGACGATTGCGTGCTTCAATGGCTACAATCCATTTTTGGGAAGGATACCACTTGAAATTGAGCCGGTTATGAACAAGGTTAGACGATAAATAATCGGCATTAATGCCCGGAATGGGCTGTTCAGGTTTATAAAACAGGTATAGATCTTTGACATACCCACTGAGGGTCAGTTTTTTCAACTGGGCATTTCCTGAAAGGCTAAAAAGAATGAAAGTGACAAGAAGGGTAAAAAATGTTTTCATGGTGATGCTGTTTTGAAATTTCCTGCAAAATCCATGACGGTAATGACATTGTAGCCGGGGTGGTCTTCAGTAGCCACGCCGATGGTTTTAAACTCAGGGGTGAGGAAATTAATGCGGTGCCCCCTTCCAGGTACACCATCATCAATAAGGAGGTAAATAACCACCTGTTGTGCTGATGTGCCCCCATAAGCGATATTTTCCGCAATCCGGACATTCCAGTCCCCATGCCTTTCAATGCGGTCCCGGAATCCCGAGCCATCGGCTCCCCTGTGACCGGTAGCACCTGTTTTGGATTGATCACGTGCATGGTCGCGGGCGGCGCGGGATAATCCCTTGCGCGGATACAACAAAGGAAGGGGTGGCTGTTTTTTTAATTCCCTCACACATTCGTGAAGTGCACGGACTCCCTCACGGGTAAGCAATGGTTTGTCCCCCGGATAATAGAGGATTTTTTTCCGGTAATGTTCAGCCAGCGGGGCAATGTATTCCGATGCATACCGCGGCGGATTGGAGCGAAGCTTATTGATTTCAAAAATGATTTCTTTTTCAAATTGGTTGAGATAAGTCACACTGGCTGCTGTGTTGAGAAGACGTGCATCCCACCCAGTATCATGTCCTGTTTTTGAATTACGGGACAGGGCAGGGAGGGAGCTTAGAATTATCAGCAGGAATATGACTTTTGGGTTCATTCTTTCTTTTTTTGTTGGTCACTTTTTATTTTTCCGTCTTCAAGTGTGATAACCCGTCGCGCCTTTTTTACCACGCGCTGGTCATGCGTTGAAAATATAAACGTAATTTTCTCTTCTTTATTAAGTTGCTCCATAATATCGAGAAGATTTTCGGTCGATCTGGAATCGAGGTTGGCAGTGGGTTCGTCGGCAAGGACAAATTTGGGTTTGGAGGCCAGTGCTCGGGCTACAGCCACTCTTTGCTGCTGGCCGCCAGAAAGTTTGGAGGGTCTCCGGTCCATCATTTCTCCCAGCCCCACTTCCTCAAGCAATTCCTTTGCCCGGTTTTCCCTCTCTTTTTTATTCCGGCCCTGGAGATGCATGATGAATTCCACGTTTTCCAGGGCAGTTAATACCGGAATCAGATTATAGGCCTGGAATACAAAGCCAATCTTATTCATCCGGAAATCGGTCATTTTTCTGGAAGAGAGGGTGCTGATGTCTATTTCGTCGATCACTACACTCCCGCCGGATGCTTCGTCCAAACCGCCAACCACGTTCAGTAAGGTGGTTTTTCCTGAACCTGAAGGTCCTACAATGGCCGTAAATTCGCCTTCTTCAATGGAGAGGGTTACCCCATTTACTGCATGGACAGGAACTGAATTGTCTTCGTACGTTTTGTACAGGTCTTTGATTTCTATGATTTTCATCTTTTGGTTGTTTTTTTAATGTGTAAATGTAAGAATGTATGAATGAAGGCATGAATGCATGAATGCATGGGTGGAGGAATGAAGGAATGTTTGAATGGAGGAATGCATGAAGGCGAGAATGATTGAATGCATGGAGGAAGGAATGTTTGAATGGAGGAATGAAGGAATGAATGAAGGCATGAATGTGGAAATGCATGAAGGCATGAATTTTCGGAGCCGTTTTTTTTAACGGGAATGTGTTGGGATTTAAGAATGTATGAATAATTAAGCACATATATTTTTTCATTTCCTTTTATGTTTGCAATTCCTAAATTGCAGATGCATTTTCACCCTTTTTTCTTGATTTTTTGTAAGTGGTATCTTTCGATTTTGTTGTAATTTTCAATATTGCTGTTCCTTCAATCATTAGTCTTTTCAGCTCCTTTGGGTTGTTTGATAAATTTGAATCTTCAATGACTTCGAGCCAGAATACTGTTTCATCTGCTTCTTCCACTACAATGCAGATTTTGCTGAAAAATTCTGCCTCAGACCTTCCTCTGCATGCTGCACGATAATTCGCGCCGACAGAAGTAGCTGCTTTTACCAATTGGTAAGTAATCACGGCTGATGCCTTAGATTTTTTCAATGATTCACAAAAGCGGATTACATCCACACCAAATTTTTTTGTCCGTTTCTTTAATCCTTCGACAAATACATTTTTTTCCTTCACGATTATCTATTTTTTACGATTCCTTCCTCCTTCTTGCATTCTCTCCTTCATGCCTTCATGCCTTCCTTCACGTCTTCCCACCTCCGCATTCCTCCCCACCTCGATTCCTTCCTCCTTCTTGCATTCTCTCCTTCATGCCTTCATGCCTTTCTTCACGCCTTCCCACCTCCGCATTCCTCCCCACCTCGATTCCTTCTTCCTTCCTTCCTTCATTCTTCCCTTCACGCCTTCCTCCATCCCCTCACGTCCGCATTCCCTACAACCCCGATTCCTTCTTCCTTCATGCATTCATGCCTCCATGCATTCCTTCCTTCCTCCCTATTCCGTCCGCGTTGCCTCAGCAGGATTCAGCTTAAGGGCTTTCCAGGCCGGGTAGATTGCCGATAAAATGGCTGTGATGATCACCAGAATGCCAATGACAAAAAGGGTTTCGCCCTCGAGGGATGTATATATTTTAGAAGCAAATCCATAGCTTTCCAGCCCCTCTGAAAACATGGAGAGGTTGATAGGGGTGGTTTCAAATATTTTGGTTATTCCCGACCCCAAAAGGATTCCGAATATTCCTCCGGTTACTGTGAGCATGATGGTTTCGAGGATAATCATCATAAAAATCCGGCGTTTGTTCATCCCGACTGCTATCAGCATCCCAATTTCCTTGATGCGCTCAAGAACCGCCATCAGCATGGTATTGATAATGCCAAAGCAAAGGGCCAGAAGGATGATGAGTATGAAAACATACATGTATTGGTCCATGGAGTCGGTAAGCAGCGCCATTTCGGGACTGATTTCCTTCCAGGTTTCAACGATGTTGCTGCCTGCGATTTTTTGAACAGAAGCTTTAACCTCCGGGGCCCAGTCACCCTCCTCGAGCAATATGGCTATTTCATGGGCTTTGTCTGGTGGCATTCCAAGCTGCTCCCGCAGGTCGTCATAAAGGACAAAAAGGGTGGATTCATCGTAACTGGTGTTGGTGGTCCGGTAAATTCCTGCCACACGGTATCCTTTGGAGGACAGGTTTCCCTGGAGGTCGACCATCTGCATATTGATGCGTGTACCGGTTTTCAGCCTTAATTTGCCGGCCAGTTTTTCTCCCACCAGCACCGGCGGCATCCTGCTTGTTTTTTCGAGGTAGGTTCCTTCAATGACATGTGCGTAAATATCGGTTACATTTTTTTCTTCCCCGGGTTCCACGCCCAGCAGTTTTCCGCCCCCCGTGCCATGGGCAGCCATAATGAACGGTTCGGCAATTAACCTCCTGCTTGCTGCTTTAACCGAGTCCATCGATTCAATTTCCTGAACCATTTCACCGGAGCCGGAAATATGGTATGCGATGTTGTTGTTTTGAGTGAATTTGGGAGCATGAATCTGAAGATGGGCCAATTCAGTCTGGGTTGCCGAATCAATGCGTGCATCCACTGCACCCTGCATGAATGCCATAGTGAAAACCCCGGCAAAGAGGCCCAGGGCAATCGCTACAATCATTATCAGACTGCGTTGCTTATTTCTCCAGACGTTTCTCCATGCGATCGATCGTATCATTTTTTTTGATTTTTTATGCCCGCAAAGCGTTGGTGATTTTCAAACGGTAAATCGTATAAATCGGGAACAGTGAAATAAAGACACTGATGGAAAAAACAACAATCATTTGATTGTAAAAGAGCGAAGGTTTCAGCGAAAAAAACATATAAGGTTCCATGCCATATTGGGTCATGGCATTTGCCGTTTCCCCGGTCAGGGGCAGGGGATTGTGGTAAAAGTAGAGGCAGAAAAAATAACTGATTACCAGTCCTGTAATGCAACCGGCAAGCCCGATAAAGATGGTTTCAAAAAAGACAATGACAGATAGTTTTCTTTTTTTCATGCCAATGGCATGGGTTACCCCGAACTCCCGCTGTCGCTCTTTCACCATCATCATAATCACGCTGAACATTCCAAAGGCAATGATAACATATAGGATCCCGAGCATAATAATTCCCCCTGCACGGTCGCTTTGGATCAACTGTTCCACTTCAGGCTGCATTTCAATCCATGTCATCACTGTGTATTGTGGGGGTAAAACCGATTCGATTTCCGTTTGAATGCTGTTAACCTGGTAATGGTCTTGGGTCATGATAACCAGTGATGTAGAAAGATCGTATGCCGAATAAAAATCGCGTGCTGTATTCAAATTCATGAATACGAGGCGTTTATTGAATTCCTGGTTGGGGTGGTCGAGTATCCCTTTAATTTCAAAAAGGCCGTTGGCACTTATTCCATGGTATCCCTGTCCAATCATGACCAGTGTATCGCCCACTTTCAGATTTAGAAATCCTGCCAGGCCTTTTGCAAGAATAACACCTTTATCCCCGGGGTTCAGGAAACTTCCACTGACTATTTTTTTCGATATTTGGGTGATGCTGTCCTCTCTGGCCGGTTCAATTCCCAGCACCATTGCGGGTTTACTGTGTTCATAATTTGCTGCCAGGGCAAAGGATTCCAGGCGGCGCGAAACAAGGGTTACATGGTCGGCTTTTTCAATTTTCTTTTTGAGGTCCGGTGGAACTTCCATGCTGTTTTCAAGCGTTTGTTCATCCCAGAATGCAGTGTCCTGAACCTGCAGATATCCCGAATAATACTGAACCACGTTATCGATCATGCTGGCATACGAACCTTCCTGCATCGAACGCATCCAGGAAGCCAGCAGCACGCTGAATATAATGGAGGTGATGGCGATAAGCGTTCTCCGCCTGTTTCGCCACAGGTTCCGCCATGCCAGTTTGATATGTGTTATCATCTTACCCTCCTCATGTTTTGCTGTGAAAAGAATGATTCATCGATGTCAATGTTGAATTCAATCTCATTGAAGATGAGAATTGTTTTATGTCCCTCATCATCAGCAGGAATCATTTCCATCCGGGTAGGCATTATACGGTCATCCATCTTTTTAATTTCAGAGAGGACTTCCGTATTCACCAGGTTCTCCTCTTCATCGTAATATTCGGCTCTTAACCAATGGTATTCATCTTTGGAAACCCACATAATGATTTTCCCCCAAACAACAGGGGCATCTGTTTTGGGAAGGAGCTTGATTTGGTAACAGTTGTAATCCCGGATGTTTTCTTCACCAAGCATTTCGCTGGTGTAGTCTTCCACCAGGGACGATTCATTCACCAGGTCATCATTGGTGAAATCGGAACCCATCCACGATTGCATCATCATGGAAGGAGGAATTTTTATCATGCGTTCGATGGTCGGGACCCAGTTCCACATTTCATTTTTCCTTTTCAGGAAAACCTGTCCTTTCTCCTTTGCAGGTGCGGTGATGTATATCATTGAATAATCATTTCCCAGGGTCCAGCTTTTCATGGATATTTCGCGCGACCATGATGGGCGCTCAATAATCATGGTTAACCTGCTTTTACTGGATGTTCCCCGGAATTTTTCGTCGGCCCTGCGTATTATCTCCTCTGTGTTTTGAGCATGTAAAACCATGGATAAAAGTAAAAATGCGATCATAAAAGGTGATGTTTTCATTGCTCTCATGTTTTATTTTGGTTATTGATGATGCGAAATGCTGCATGAATAATATTTTTTTCCATTTTTTCCACAGGAAATATTTGGGGAGTTGCAATGCTGTAAAGTAATGCTCCCTCCAACATGGCACTGATAACCATCAAATCTCCTTCTGGATCTTTACTGCCCCGGGATTGTATGAATGAAAAAAGCATTTCGAAAAAGGGTGCTGCTTTTTCCCGGTAATCTGCGGAAAACCTTTCTGTCACAGATGGCTGAAGCATCAGGGAGAAGAACAGTTTCCAGTGCTGCAGGTTTTCCATTACCAGCCGGAAACTCTGCCGGATGAAATAGACGAATTCATCGTCCGTAAGGGTGCCATCTTTATTGAGGTCGAAATTTTTGTATACCTCTTCAAATCCATGGGTGATTAATTCATCCAGTATCTCTTTTTTGCTATCAAAATAATTGTAAATGAGTCCTTTGGATATTCCGGCCTGTCCTGCAATTTTACTGATGGTGGTTGCATGGTACCCTTTTTCTGCAAAAAGTTCCAGTGCAACGTTCATGATTAATTCTTTTTTCTCTTTCCTGATGATATCATATTGTTCCTGAGTACGTGGCATGATCGATGTTTTATGACTGAACGGTTGGTCAAAGTTAAAATATCCATTGTTAAAAACCAAAATAAATTCTTCATTTTTTATATGTGCGGATAAGTAAAGGGTGAAGCGATTTCAGTAATCCATTAAGAAAGCAGGAACCAATGATTCAGAGGCAAATACAGTTGGTGTTTCCATGAAAAAAACGGGTAAAAACCATAGGAACCCCGGAGGATTAATAAAATATTTGAAAAAAATGTTCTGTTTTTTTTAGAATGTTCTTTCCATAAAAATTATCTTTACTACCCGATAAATGGGAATAAAATAAATCAATAAAAATGAATTCAGACAGAAGAAAATTTATCAAAACCTCTGCTTTGGCTACGGCAGCTATCGGGACATTCCCCACCATTATGAATGCCTGTGCATCTCCGGGAGAGAAAGTCAATGTTGCCTTAATTGGATGCAGGTCGATGGGATTTAGCAACCTGAACATCTTTTTAAACCAGGATAATGTGGAGTGTGTGGCCTTGTGTGATGTTGATTCCAATATTTTAGAGAACAGGGCTTCAGATGTTGAAAAACAGACCGGTACCCGACCGCCCACTTATAAAGATTTCAGGGAAGTACTCGATAATCCCGATGTGGATGCTGTTATTATAGGAACTCCCGATCACTGGCATGCGATCATGATGATGATGGCACTGGAAGCCGGGAAGCATGTATATGTGGAAAAACCCATGGGACATAGTATTGAGGAATGCAATGCCATGGTAAAGGCTGCTTCTCAGCATCCTGATTTGGTGGTACAGGTTGGGATGTGGCAGCGGAGTTCCAAACACTGGTTCGAGGCTTCGGAGGTCGTTAAGTCTGGTTTGCTGGGCGATGTTCATTTGGTGAAAGCCTGGATTTACAAAGGGTACGATAAGCCTTATCCGGTCAGGGAAAACACGGAAGCCCCCGATTATGTTGATTATGATATGTGGCTCGGGCCTGCACCTCAGCGACCATTTAATCCCAACAGGTTTCACTACAATTTCCGTTGGTGGTGGGATTATGCCGGAGGAGCCATGACCGACTGGGGGGTTCATCTGCTTGATTTTGCCCTTTATGCAATGGATGCCGGTATGCCCGAATCGATTTCACCGGGGGGAGGCATTTTTTACCATAAAGAGGGGGCTATTGAGACTCCCGATATTCAGCAGGCCATGTACAATTATCCCAATCATTCCATGGTGTGGGAGTGTGGGCTTAATCCCGGAATTGGACCGTACCAAAGGGGACATGGCGTCGCCTTTGTGGGGCAAAAAGGAACGCTGGTGGTTGATCGCGGGGGATACGAAACCCTCCCCGACCGGAGCAATGAGAAAAAAGGTCCTTTCTTTGAAGGGAAAAAACAACAAAATTATGGCGACGGCCTTGGGGAGCATGTGCAGAATTTCCTGAAATGCATCCGGGAGGGCGGAACGCCAAATGCTTCGGTGGAGGTGGGCGCCAAAACAGGCATTGTTTCTGAAATGGGTAATATCGCTTACCGTGTGGGACAGCGTATTCACTGGGATAAGGCTGCGGAGCGCTTTAAAGAAGAGGAGGCTTTCCGCCTGCAGTCCCTCCAATACAGTGACTCCTGGAAACTACCCAAAGTATAGCTGGGTGAATCGTTTCGAATTTTTTTTCGCCATAGGAGGCATTGAAACCCCCATTTTGTGGGGTGGTGTCAGTCAGGAATTTTGGTGAAGGAAAACTACATTTTTTATCCCATCGGATTTTTTTCCTCGCAAAAAACCGGCAGAAGGCAATTTTTTCTAAATTTGCAACAGGAAAAACCAATGAAAGCGGGAGTAGCTCAGTGGTAGAGCATCAGCTTCCCAAGCTGAGGGTCGCGGG
>CAYTDH010000099.1:1291-12104 GCA_964436325.1 uncultured Tangfeifania sp. | reverse complement strand
AACTCGTCATTTATAATGTTTCTCCTGTGTGCCCGCCGGCGGACATGACTCGTTTGATCTCCAGGATTTCATTCCATACTTGTTGATTTACGGGGATTCCTTGACGCCGGTTTTCATTCCGGGTTTGCAACACCCGTTCGCCGGGATACCGGATTTCCATTCCGAAACCACCGGGAACCGACTTTTTTAAATCCTCTGTAATTTCTGAAATAACGGAATCAACCGAGGGAAAATTGGCAAGCTTTTGAATATCGAAAACAATGAAAACCTGGGAAACACCATACTCGTCGGCTCTTTGGCTTAACTGTCGGGTAGATAACCCGCCGGACAGAATGGTTGCCATCAAATCGAGCAAAAGGGATAATCCGGCCCCTTTCCAGTACCCAATAGGAAGTGCTCTCCGGCTTTCCAGAATTTCGGAAGGCTCCCGGGACAAAGTTCCGGCGGCATTATATCCTCCCGGAAAAGGAAGGTTTTCGCCTTCCAGGCGGGCAGCTTCCATCTTACCATAGGAAAACTGGGTCATGGCAAAATCGAGCACAATCGCTTCACTGCCATACGGCACGGCAAAAACAAGGGGATTATTCCCCAGCCGGCTGTCTTTGGCTCCCCATGCAGGCATATTGGCTTCCGTATTGGTCCACCCCATAAAAGCAAACCCCTTCTTTGCTGCGTGCCAGCCGTAAGTCCCGCCGCGCATCCAATGATTGGTCCGGGCAATGGCCACGCTTCCCATGCCGTTTTGGGCAGCCAGCCTCATGGCACGCTCTGTGCAAAAAAGAGCATTCAGCGGACCGGGTCCCAGATTTCCGTCCCATTGTTCCAGGGCACCGGCAGAATGCACCAGCGTGGGTTCTGCATTCACATCAACATACCCTTTTTGGATGTATTCCACAAACCGCGGAAAACGGTAAACTCCGTGGGAATAGATCCCATCCAGGCTGTTTTCAGCAAAAATCCGGGCACATTCATCCCCTCTTTCTTTCGAAAAACCACAGTTAATGAGAATTTGAGCAAACGTGGTTTGCATTTCAGCAAACGGTATCTTAAAAAAATCCATTCTTCAACAATTTAAGGGATATTGAATCCAATTGGAATGAAAAACAAAATATTCAAAGGCTTTTGGGATTGGTGATAACCACCTCCTTCACACAGGCACCATCAGAAAGGTTCAGCAGCCAGCGGATGGTTTCAAAAAGGTCATCAGGCTGAATCATCTCCTCCGGTTCGAGGGGGGTGCCGGCTTTAAACGCCATCCGGGTATTCACCCAGGCGGGGCACAATGCCGTAACTTTAATTCCCTGAGGGGTCAGTTCACGGTAAAGCGATTCGCTCAACCCCATTAGTCCGAACTTGGAAGCACAATACCCTCCGCTTCCGGCAAACCCCACTTTCCCTGAACGGGAGGCCACATTAAAGATATACCCGGCTTGCTGTTCTTTCATCACCGGAACAACCTCCCGGGCAAATACAAACTGTGCAGTCAGATTGGTTTCAAGCATGGTCTTAAAATCTTCAGGGGGAAGTGAAAGTGAGCCTCCAAAATGGACGCCGGCATTGTTCACCAAAACATCAATGCGCCCGAACTGTTCCATGATTTGTTGCACCAGTGATGAAATCCCTTCAGAATCGGTAATGTCCAGAGAAAATACGGCAGGCTTCAGACCACCATCACCTGAAATTTTCCCGGAAACAGCTTGCAGGTCATCGCTGTTCCGGCCAATAAGCACCGTTTGATATCCCATCTGGCCAAATCCGAGGGCAACGGCCTTTCCAATTCCTTTTGAAGCACCTGTAATAACGGCTGTTTTGTGTTGCATATTTATCCATTACTTTTATTCGTGGTTTCGATTTCGAAAAGAGATAGCGTAAAGCGAATTCATGGTGGAGATAAAAAGTGTGCCGTTGGCAGCCGCGGGAGTGGAATGTATCGGCCGGTCGAGTTTCATATGACCAAGCACATCACGGGTTTTCCCCTCTTTCAGTATCCAGAAATCGCCCCCGCGTGAACCGGTGAATACTTTTCCGTCGGCCACAAGGGCAGACCCCCATGCATCCCTGTGGAGAGAATGGCTCCAATACAATTGCCCATTTGTTGCATTCACACAATGGAGGTTTTTTCCACAATCGGTAACATAAACCAGTCCGTTTGATATGGCCGGTGTGGCAGCGGAATGGTCCTCCAGCGGATGGGACCAGATTTTACCGGTTGAAGTAATGTCGCCTGTTTGCGTTGCATCGATGCAATGAAGCCAGGCCTCCTTCTTTCCCCACCAGATATCGCCTCCTGAAGTGACGTAAATTCGATTTTCATAAAAAACAGGCATCCCCAGAAAGTTACTCGGGCTTTCCTCCCGGTTTTTGAGGTAATCATGAATATTTTCTTTCGGAGCATCAGGGTCGCAATCGAACTGCCATACTTTTTTAAACGAATGCACTTTATCCCTGCGAATACCGGAATGAAGTCCTTCAAAAGCATACAACACCCCATCGGGCCCCGCAAAAAAGAGCTGTTTCTGTCCATTTACCATTCCCATAGCCGGTGAAGACCAGGAGGAATGAAAAATACGGGGTCCAAAATGCTCGTCATCACGGGCAACCAGCCTGCCCGTATTTTTGTCAAGGGCAATAAGGGAAGGAGCATCCAGGGCAGTTGTTTCCAAGTGCCGGTGGTCAACCCCATTGCAGGTATTCAGGTAAAGAAAATCGCCGTCAAGCAGAATAGAAGCATGAGGTGAATCGTGGGGGCGCACCCCCAGTTGCAGCCGGAGGTCATACCTCCAGATAATATCCGCATCTTTTGCAGTAATCTCCATGGGGAACTCCCCTTCAGGGGCCATATACCAGCTCTCCCCAAGGAAAGGGCCATCATTGCCGTTGGTTTGTCCCTCCAGGTCGAGGCAAAGCACCTCCGAACGGTTGGTGAGCAGGTAAACCCGGTTTCCTTCAACAGTGGGAGGTGAGCAGATTCCCACCATCGGCCAGTCATGATGGCGGTCACCCTGAATGCGCGGAACAACCAGTTGCCAGCATAAACTTCCATCTTTTTCATCGAGGCACAAAAGCACCCCCCGGTCACCCTGATGCCTTGGATCACGCTCATCTGCATTATTCGCACCAATTAGAACTTTCCCATTGGCAACCACCGGGGTGGCATAACCATGACTGCCGATGGATACTTTCCATTGAATGTTTTCACCCGTTTCAGGGTCAAAGTCTTCCGGCAAACCGGAAACCGCTGAAACCATATTCCGGGTATGCCTCTCGCCCCATTGCGGACTGTCCTGCCCACGGACCTCCTGAAAAAAACCGGCGGCAACAAGAAAAAAAGCTACCGGTGCCAGAAAGTGCCGCTTGAAAAGCAGGATTGGTTGTTGTATTCGCTGATTCATGTAACCATTTTTTGAGTTGCTCCTACACATCCCTGCAATTTATAAATAAATCAAAATGAAACGTCAAGAATTACTCAAAAATCCTGGATGCTGGACATCAATCCTGCAGATTGTTAAACAATGGTTGACAAAAAACAAAAAACGAACACCCTTAAAGCATTCGTTATCAATTATTTGTTTTTTCCGAGATGTGGTGCCAAAATGACCCGGAAAAATGCCGGGATTAACCCCAAACATGAGCTGATAACGTCCCACGCCTGTAATCGTTTATTTGCATCAAATTTTTACGGTGAAATTCCAACCAGTCTGTTAAAGAAAATAACCGGGCATTCAACAGAGCAACAGTTTTTAGAGTACATAGGAAAAAATGAAAGTGATTTTGCTATACAGTTGGCCGATTATTGGAGCAAAGAGAATCTGCAGGCCAAAAAAGAGCCTCAAATGCAACTACTTAAAAATGCAAATTAATATTTGTAATTTTATTGAAATGTATTTCATCAATTTATACATTTGCAGGAAGGAGATTAACAAAGGCAATAAATGTTGTCATAAATAAAAGAAACAGAATCGTTTTAAATATTTTCAAGCATGGAAGCATTAACAATACATCCACAAAACAGAGAGCAGTTAAAGGCCATTAAAACGGTTTTAAAGGCCATGAAAATACCTTTTGAAAAAAAGGATAGTCCTTACGACCCTGAGTTTGTTAAGATGATACATGATGCTGAAAAAGACCGGAAGGACAGCACCGTTCTGGAAACTGACGAGGACATCAAAAAGTTTTTTGAAGAGTTGTAGTTATGGCTTATAAGATAGAGTTGCTCTCCAAAGCAAAAAAAGATTTGAAAACCATTAAATACAGTGGCAACAAGGCTTCTTACACAAAAGCAATTACATTAATTGAAGAACTTAAAGAACACCCCACCACAGGCACCGGCAAACCGGAACCATTAAAACATAACCTTTCAGGATATTGGAGCCGGAGAATCGACCAGAAAAACCGCATGGTTTACCGGATTGAAGAAGAAAAAGTAACCGTAGTGGTAATTTCAGCAGCCGGACATTACTGATATAGAAAAATGAAATTGTATCAACTTTTGGTGCAAAAGAAAATTTATAGCTCTTCTTCGTTATAAGTAAAAACCTATGAAATGCAAAAAAATTTCAAAATCACAAGAGTTAAAAAATGCACTTGATGACATTGCAATTCAAATTTGGGAGTATAAGGAAAACCTGGAACAATCTGATAAACATGTTCCTTTTTTTACCACTCTAACTATTTCAGAAGAACAATTTATTGAAACATTTAAGAAATTATTGCATCAATGCATAGAAGATAATTTCGACTGGCAATTCTGCCCAATAGAAGTGTACAGAACATATTTCCAACATAGAAAAGAAAAGTTTGTCCTTAAGTATCTTAATTCAACTTCTATTGATTTTGTAAATGAAGAATTAGAACAGGTTGAGAGTGATTCCTGGGTTTATTATTTCCCGCATCCCCGTTTTGGCGGTGAAGAAGTTCCACTATCATTCAATCCAATGGGAGTTGAATTGCAAAAGACATTAAAATACATCCAAGGAAGGAAGGCAGAATTTTTAAAAGCAGAATTAAAAAAAATTGAGCAAAACCCGGAATATTATTCCGACTATTTTGAAAACATTTTACCACCCAATTATATCCGGGACATAAAAAACAGAAATATAATTCTTGCTGGATTCATTACCTCGGCAGACAGTGATAAAAAATTAGAACTATTACCCTACAATGATTTTCTTAAAAAATACAATCAACTCACCGAGAGGGGGCAAATCGCCTTTCTATTTGAACTTAAAAAAATTATCTCTAATGGTGCAATTTCCAAGACTTACCTATTGAAAGAGTGGAAAGACATTAACCTTAAAAGTCTCGTCAATAGCCAGTTAGATAGCATAAACCGAATTAATGACCTTGAAACGGAAATGCAGATTGATGAAAAATCTGAAACAAAAAAAACAATTTCAGAAAATTATTTTCCTGAAATTTTTAAAAACGATGGTTGTCAAGTTTTTTGGTTATTAAATGAGAAGTATCAAAACAGCAATAAAAAGTTAAAGGCAAAATATTCAAATTTATACCATTATCTTAAATATGAAGATTTGCTTCGCTGTACGCAACTTGAATATATTGAATTTATCAAAGAACAATTTGGTGTGGAAATGTCAAAAATTTTACCTAAAACTCTTAAATATGAAGATGATATTCAGTCCCTTTTAATGAAATATCACAAAGGTCAACAATGAATCTTATTGATTTGAATAACATTGAACATTTTCAGAACACCATTGAATATTTACCTGCCAAAAAGTTGAAATAATCCAGTATTTGATTTGTGGATACTAATTTTTAAACGTATCCAAATGAAACAAGTACAGTTTATTTCAGTAACACCGGAAAAAATTCAGGAATCAATCCTGAACGGTGTAAAAGTTCAAATCGAACAATTAAAAAAAGATTTCCAACCAAAGGAACCCACCGGGTATTTAACGCGAAACGAAGTTAAAGAACTACTTAAAATTGATCTCTCAACAGTTCACAACTGGACTAAAAAAGGTAAACTGAAAGCATACGGTTTGGGTAACAGGGTTTATTACAAAAGAAGTGAAGTTGAGGCCGCAATTCAACCTTTAGAATCTTAGGCTATGATTGACTTCGTGAAAATTTCTACTCATTATGCCGATGAAACAGCAATTTTAAATTCGGTCAACTTGCAGCAAGTGAATAAAATCATCCGTAATCATCAACCTAGAAAATCATAAATTATGAGAATGATAGAAAAAGACTTTTTCTTTGAAACGTATGCAGACTATTTTGAAGGTCACGAAATCCTCTTTAAAAGAAATGTATTCACCAACGAAGTATTTGTTGTATTGAATGATTCGCTGGCTCAATCACTTGGTTTTGACAGTCTAATCCAAATGATAGCAGACGATGAAGTTTTGGACAGGTTGAATGAACACAAAAGGATTACCGGAGAATTTCCTATAAAACATCCGGGAAGGGACATCAATTTTTAACAAATAAATAATACCAGGTTATGAAACGTGATAAAAAAGCAACGGAATTACTAGGATCGAAAAGGCGGCCAAGCCGCCATGTGCATTTAATCAAGTGATAATCAGCGCTTTAAATGATTTTGGGCTGTGTCTATTAAAAACAAAAATAGCAAGAAAAATATATTTCCCTAAATATTCTTTTCCATTATTCTTCAAAGAGTTGCATGAATGATTATTTTCATGCCGAATTGCTGCTTAAGGCATTCGTTTTTAGTAGTTTGTATTTTTAAAATGTGGTGCCACCTGGAATCGAACCAGGGACACACGGATTTTCAGTCCGTTGCTCTACCAACTGAGCTATGGCACCCCTTTGTTTTGGTGTTGCAAAAGTAAGCATTTTTTTAAAATCACAAAGAAATTTTGTTTCAAACACAGCAATTCAGGGATTAATTTTTTTGATTTATTTTTTGAGGTCTTTCTCAAAAGGGCATAGCCATTCTGTTAAAGAGCCATTACCCATATAATCACCATCAAATTCCCCGTCTGGATAATTCCGCATAATGTAACTTAGCCTGGGGCAAAAGTTTTTGGGGTGCGTTTTTGCTCAGCGCGGTACAATCGAAAACTGCAAAAGGCATGACGGGAAATTTGTTTAGAGGGGCTGGAAGTGTTGGAAAAGTGTTAATCTTCAAGGTCTCTTTTCAAGCCCTTTTTCATTTTCGATGGATGCTGGCTGGAATGGAACACATCAACAATGATTATAGATTCTTCGGTTATCTCATAGATTATTTTGTAACTTCATTTCGAGACAGAACGGAAGTTTTCCGGTTCATCAGCCAAATATTCTTCAATCGAAAACTTTTCGGGGAAATCGTTCAGGCTGTGGGCAAGTTTTACCAGCTCCTTTTTCACTTTTTTGGCTGCCTCTACCGAGTCTTCGGCAAGGTAGGCATAAATATCATCCAGGTTGTCTTTTGCCAGCCTGTCCCAACGGATGGGAAGTTTCTTTTTCCCTACCAATTTTCAACCTCCTTTTCCACGTCTTCCTGTAAGATATAATCACCGGATTTTACTCTTTGAGAAGCGGCTTTTGCCCTTTTAGCGAGGCTTTCTTTTGTTATCGGCGAGCCATCAACATTATACCCAACTACGGTAGATTCTTTATATTCTTTGCTCATGGCATGTACCATTCTCAAAAATCTTTCATCTGCGTGGTTGATGAAATCGTGAAGTTCTTCCCTTAATTTTTGTACTCCCATAACTTTTTTTTGCTTTCTACAAAAGTAACGATTAATATTCATTTTTGGTTCTGTTCAAGGGATGGAACTTCTCCAATTTCTTCTGCAGGTTGTGGAGGTGATTTAACGGTAACTTTCAGTTGAACACAACAAACTGTCCTAAAAAATCCAGATTGATGTTTTTGCTTGTTTTTAATAACGACCTGAATATAAACATAAAACATCACCTTTTCTAATTTTAAATTTACTTCTTCAAATTTCAACCATCACTTTTGTTACTTCCTAAAAATCATCTCCCTAAATTTCAATAAGGTAAGTGCCTTCTGATTCAGCTAATAAGTCAATCCTTTAGGACTGGGAAATTACCTGTTCATGCTCCTGCTGCATTTTTGCTCTTCCGGAAGCATCGAAAACAGTTACAACAGCTTTCCTTGTCTAGTATTTCAAAACGATGATGATTCCCAATAAGTTCCTACCATTGCCAACTGTCGTTGGGCAGCTCATTCATAGCAGTAACGAGATCCCCGTCGAACCCACTAACCTGGAATATCCAATCGAATTCCAATTGCTGACTGCTGACTAATAATGCTGTAAAACCAGGCAAAAATCATAAATTGAAAAAGGTTAAATTGAAAAAAAATGATATTTTTAGGATGAAAAATAAATATCAACCACAAACTGCATGGAAAAGAACCAAACCAAAGACATTAGAATTCTCCTTGTTACTTTTGATCTTGAACTTAAGCATACAGAGATAGGCCAATTCCGGGGCGCAGTTTTAAAAACAACCGGTCCTCAAAACAATTTATTTCACAATCACACAACCAAGGGTAATATTTACCGTTACCCGTTAATTCAGTATAAACGGTTGAATGAAAAAGCAGCATTGCTTTGTATAGAAAAAGGAATAGAAGGAGTACAGGATTTCTTTTCTGCTACCGACTGGAAACTGGAAATTGGCAACGAAATAAAAGAGATAAAAGTAGAACAGTTAAAAGTGCACCCGCACCGGGTTGGAGTTTGGGAACAATATTTAAACTTCCGGATAAACAACTGGCTTCCACTTAATCAGGCAAACTATAAAAAATACCATACGCTTACCGGCTTATCCGATAAGGTGCAACTGCTCGAGCATATTTTAACCGGTCATATCCTGAGTTTTCTGGAAGGGATTGATTTAATCGTCAAAAAGCAAATTGAAGTGAAAATCCAAAACATTCATTCCGAAAGAATAATGAGATACAAAAACCAGGAGATGCAGGCATTTACACTAAGCTTCAGTTCCAACGTTTCGTTGCCCAATTTTATCGGGTTAGGTAAAGGGAGCAGTGTTGGGTTCGGAGTAGTGGAAGAAATTGCAAACTAAAATAAAAACCCAAAACTATAAAAAATGAATCAACCCAAATTTCTTTACGGGGCCGCGGTGCAAGGCATCCAGGGCTTTATTTTTCAAACCAACGCCCTGCGTGAAATTGCCGGGGGCAGCGAACTGGTTGAACAAATTTGTACAGGCCTTTTCGCCAAAGCGGTCAATACCAACGAAGAAAAATTGAAAAAGGATCCCAATGTCATTGTTACTGCCGCCGGAAACATTAAATATGTATTCGACGATGAAGAAAAATGTAAAAATCTGGTTTTAAAATTTCCAAAAACAGTAATGGAATTCGCCCCGGGCATAACAATCAGCCAGGCGGTTGTAAAAGTCGAAGGTGAAATTGGAAAGCAACACATCGACGAACTGGAACGCCGGTTGAGGGTTCAGCGCAATAAACCCATGCGACCGTTCGATGTGGGGTTGATGGCCATGGAACGCATACGTAAAACGGGTTTACCTGCGGTTAAAGAAGCACCTGTTAAAGGAGAACTTACTATTATTGACGCCGGCACCAGAGCTAAAATAAAAATCAGAAGCCGCCGTGTACTTGAGTCCTTCGTAGGTGATTATAATGAATCACAAATTCCCTGGAATATGGAAGACATCCCGAAAACGCTTTCCGAAAATTACAGTTGGTTAGCCGTCATTCATGCCGATGGGAACAACATGGGGTCTGCTTTGCAGAAATTGGCTGATGCTACAAAAAGCAAAGAAGGAAAAGATTTTATTCAGATTTTCAGGCAATTTTCATTAGATCTTGACAAAGCTACCCAGGAGGCTGCCTGCGAGGCCTACAAAGAAGTCTATAAACCAAAAACAAATGAAAAAATTCCATTCCGCCCCATTGTACTTGGCGGCGATGATTTAACAATAGTTTGTCGTGGCGATTTAGCATTACCCTTTACCAAACTATTCTTGAAAAGTTTTAAAAAGAAAACAGATGGAATCTTTGGAACTATTTCTAATATAGAACAAAAAGAGAACCACCTTACCGCCTGTGCCGGAATTGCCTACATTAAAGAGAACTATCCGTTCCATTACGGTTACCATTTGGCAGAAACCCTTTGCGGTGAGGCAAAAAAAGCGGCCAAAGAAAATTTGGATGATGGTAAAACTACCCCATCGTGCCTCATGTTCCACAAGGTGCAGGATAGTTTTGTAGAAGATTTCAGGGAAATAAGAGAGAGAGAATTAAAAGCCGGTGATATCCGTTTCGATTTTGGGCCTTACTATTTGGAATCCACTCAAAAGAATCCAACAATAGAACATCTGGTAGAATGCACTTCGAAACTGGGAACAAAAGAGGGCAATACCATAAAATCGCACCTGAGGCAGTGGCTCACCGATTTGCACAATGAACCGGAATTGGCCGAACAGAAAAAACTCAGGATAATATCCATGAATGAAAACAAACTTAAAACAATGGGTATTGAAAATTCTAAAAAGTGGACTGAAACCAGAGAAGTTAATGAAAAAGGAGAAAAGAAGGTGCAAGAATTCACTGCAATTTACGACTGGCTCACCATTCACTCCATTAATCAGGGAGGAAAATAAACATGAAAGATATTACTTATAAAATTAAATTCCACTCCGAATGGCACTGTGGTTCGGGGTTAACGTCGGGGAGCGACCTCGATGCTTTGGTAGTGAAAGATGCCGAAGGATTTCCGTTTATTCCGGGAAAAACAATTAAAGGCCTTTTGCAGGAAGCCGCAATGGAACTTTTTGGAGAAAGTTTTTATAACGAATATGAAAAACTGGAAGAAGGGAAA
>CAYTDH010000099.1:0-1281 GCA_964436325.1 uncultured Tangfeifania sp. | reverse complement strand
TCAGATGTAAACAAAATGGATCATCTTGTACCCACAGTATTTGGTTATTTCGATGAGAAAGAAATACCTAAATCGAAACTTCACACCAAAGGAACGGCTTTTTTCGGGAACGCAGTATTAAATGCCGAATTGCAGAAAGAAGCTCAAAAAACAGGATTAACCGATTTTTTCTTTCGCGATGTTGCCTCAACCTCCATTAAAAAGAACGGCATTGCAAAAAAGCATTCGCTGCGCCGGATGGAGACTGTAATCCCCTGCGAACTGGCTGGGACAGTTTACAAGGTGGATGAACGATTCGAGGAGGATCTTAAAAAATGCCTGAAATACATTAAACGCCTGGGGCAAAACCGCAATCGCGGACTTGGGCGCTGTACTTTCATTGTTGTTGAACCTAAAGAGGAGGCCAAAGTATGAAAACACTGCAATTTAAAGTAACACTACTGACTGATGTCATCATCAACCAGCGGGCAGCTACCGAAGGAAACCAAAATACTTTAGATTTCATTCCCGGAAATGCTTTTTTAGGTGTTGCTGCCAACCGTTATGCCCATTTTTCTTCTGATGACGCTTTTATTCTTTTCCATTCAGGGAAAGTGCGGTTTGGTGATGCACACCCGCTGGTGGAGGTGAAACGCGCCCTAAAAGTCCCTGCTTCGTGGTACAAAAAGAAAAACGACAAAGAAGACAAAGAACTGTTTGTTCATCACGGGATGCCAGTTGGAGGGTTAAAAGATAAGGGATACCCGGTTCAGGTAAAACAATACCGCGAAGATTTCATTGTAAATGCAGGTGAAAACCTGGTTTCGAAAGTTGAAATTCAAAAACACTTTGCCATAAAATCGGCCTACGACCGCGAAAAGCGTCGTAGCGAGGATGCCAAAATGTACGGATACCAGTCTTTGCAGGCTGGTTCGGAATGGTGTTTCGAGGTGGTAATTGATGAGGATGTTAATGGCGAATTTGAAGAAAAACTGCTACAGGTACTTGAGGGTAAAAAACGGGTTGGCCGTTCATCTTCTGCCCAATACGGATTAGTCGAAATTGAAAAGATTGATGGAACTGAAATGAAGTTTGGTTTTTCAAAATGGGACAGACCCAAAGCCCGGGATATAAACGAAGCCATTGTTTTTGTTTATGCTGAAAGCCGCCTGATTTTTTTCGACAAATACGGGCAACCTACATTTTTTCCAGGGGCAGAACAATTAGGATTTGGAAATGGAAATGTTTGCTGGGAAATGAGTCAAATCCGAACTTTCCAGTATGCACCTTACAATAACAAAC
>CAYTDH010000098.1:1203-12136 GCA_964436325.1 uncultured Tangfeifania sp. | reverse complement strand
CGGAGGCCGTGCAAAAAGCTTACCGGGATTATTCAGAAAACAGGAAAAAACAACGCTATTTCCTTTAACCAATAAACCTTTATCATCAACTTAATGAATAATACAGACCTGCCTGCTTTATGCTAACGATTATTTCCTTTGTTGGTTTTCTGGCCTTTGTGGCTTTTTATGCCTGGTTCAAACTGAGAAAAGACAGTCTTGATTCATCCGACGGTTATTTTCTTGGAGGCCGCAGCCTTACCGGAGTGGTCATTGCCGGTTCGATGTTGTTAACCAATATCTCCACAGAGCATCTGATCGGGATGAACGGTTCTTCCTACCGGAATGGTTTTATCATCATCGCATGGGAAGTAACTTCTGCCCTGGCTCTGGTGGTTGCTGCACTCTATTTTATCCCCAAATACCTGCGGATGGGACTGACTACCATCCCGCAATACCTGGAACGGCGTTTTGACGGGACCACACGCAGCCTGATTGCCCTTTTCCTGGTGGTCTCTTTTGTGGTAACCCTGTTGCCGATTGTCCTTTATACCGGAGCCATAAATCTGGAGAGCATTTTTGATATCTCGGAAGTACTCGGGGTTTCCAAATCGGAAGGGTTATGGATAACCGTAGTGGCCATTGGAGTTATTGGTTCCATGTATGCCATTTTTGGCGGACTCAAGGCCGTGGCTGTTTCGGATACCATTAATGGATATGGATTGCTTATCGGAGGACTGATGGTTCCCCTGCTGGCTCTTTTCAGTATCGGCGACGGCAATATTCTGGACGGGCTGCTGAAAGTGTACCACAATGCCCCAGAAAAATTTAATGTCATCGGTTCAAAAGATTCAGTCATGCCTTTCGGTGTCTTGTTTACCGGACTGATGATTAACCAACTCTATTTCTGGGGGATGAATCAAACGATCATTCAACGGGCTTTTGGAGCCAAAAACCTCAAAGAGGCCCAGAAAGGATTGCTTTTTACGGGAGTGCTCAAAATTCTTGTGCCCATAATCATTGTGCTTCCCGGCGTGATCGGATTCTATTATTTTGGGGATTCGTTATACGATAATCAGGATTACATCTATCCGGCACTGATCAAAAAAGTGCTGCCCCTGGGTTTTGTCGGATTTTTTGCTGCCGTGGTTATGGGTGCGGTGCTGAGTACTTTTAACAGTGTGTTGAACAGTGCAGCTACCATTTTCAGCATTGATGTTTACAAAAGGCTTATCCATAAAGATGCTGGTGAGAAACGCCTCGTATGGATTGGAAGAGCTACTTCTTCAACCCTGGCCATTTTTGCCATATTATCAGCTCCCCTGGTGGCCGGTGCACCCGAAGGGCTCTATCAGTTACTTCAGCAGTTGAACGGTATTTTCTTCATACCCATTGCCTCCATCATGATCGCCGGCTTTTTTCTGCCGAAAATTTCCGCGGCAGGCGCAAAAGCAGCCCTCTTTTTCGGCTTGGCGTTCTATTTAACGGTCACCTTCATTTTAAAATCAGATATACACTTTATTCATGTCTGGGGCATAGAATTCGTGCTGAACATGGTCATTATGTTTGCCGTATCGTGGTACTATCCCCGGAAAACAGCCATTATCAGGGAAGATAAACTAAAGGTGGATATGCATAGCTGGAAATATGCGCCTGCCTTTTCTATTGTCTTGGTAGTCATTACCATATTTATATACATTGCTCTCGGACATAGTTAAAAATACATAACAGATAAATTGTAGAAATCAATGGAAGTTTTAAGAAATTACGTAAATGGAAGCTGGACAGCCAGTAAGGAAAAGGAGACCATCAATGTGGTCAATCCTGCAAATCAGGACGTTCTTGCCCGGGTTCCTTATGGTGAGAATACGGTTTCGGACGTGGAATCGGCGGTTGCTGCTGCCACTGACGCATTCAGGGAATGGCGGAATACGCCGGCAATGAAACGCGTGAAACCATTGTACCAGTTGAAACAGTTGCTGGAGGACAATATGGATGAAATTGCACGGCTTATTACGATGGAGTGCGGGAAAAATTTTGCCGAATCAAAGGCTGAAATGCAGCGTGCCATCGAAAATGTTGAGACAGCCTGTGCGGCTCCCGTCCTTTTGCAAAGCGAATTCTCGGAAAATGTGGCATCGGGCATCGATGAATTTATGATCCGTCAGCCTGTTGGGGTAGCTGCCTGCATCTCTCCTTTCAATTTTCCGGGGATGATTCCTTTTTGGTTTTTACCATACGCCCTTGCCTGCGGAAACAGTTTTATCATTAAGCCTTCGGAAAAGGTGCCCATGACCATGATGAAGGTTTTCGAGCTCATTGACCGGCTCGATCTGCCCCGTGGATTAATCAATCTTGTTCATGGAGGAAAACCCAGTGTGGATGCTATTTTAGACCATCCTGAGATCAAGGCCGTCAGTTTTGTGGGTTCCACAAAAGTGGCGCGGTATATTTACCAGAGGGGCACCGCCAATGGCAAACGTGTGCAGGCTCAGGGAGGTGCCAAAAATCCGATTATCGTTATGCCCGATGCCGATATTGAAATGACGGCCAAAATTGTTTCGGACAGTGTTTATGGATGTGCCGGACAGCGTTGCCTCGCTGCATCAAATATTGTTACCGTTGCAGATTCCAACGGGGCTGTAAAAGACGCCCTGGTGGAAGCTGCCAGAAACAAAACCACGGGCTACGGTCTGGATGAGGGGATTGACATGGGACCGGTGATTACCCCGGAAAGTAAACAGCGTATAGAAGACCTTATAGAACAAGGCATAAGTGAAGGCGCCGAACTTTTGTTGGATGGGCGCAATCCGGAAATCAGCGGCTATGAGAAGGGAAATTTTATTAAACCAACAATTTTGGAAGGAGTGGCTACCGGTGGAAAGTTGGTCGGAACCGAAATTTTTGGTCCGGTTATGAGTCTTATACACCTTGATACGCTTCAGCAGGCAATTGATTTTGTCAATAGCAATCATTACGGGAATATGGCCTGCATGTTTACAACCAGCGGCCTGAATGCGCGTACCTTCAGGAATCAGGCCAACGCCGGAAATATCGGAATCAATATCGGAGTGGCTGCACCGATGGCCCAATTTCCCTTCAGTGGATGGAACGACAGCTTCTTTGGCGATCTTCACGGGCAGGGAAGACATGCCGTTGAATTTTTTACACAAACGAAAATTGTTATTGAACGCTGGCCGCGGGAGTGGTCGCGAAAATTTTAATGGATTGGTTATGATTAAAATCGCAAATGCACCCTGTTCCTGGGGTGCGCTGGAATTTGAACTGGAAGGACAATCCCTGGGCTTTGAACAGGTGCTCACAGAAATGGTGGAAACAGGTTATGCCGGGACCGAACTTGGGGATTGGGGGTTTATGCCTGAAAATCCTTCCGGGTTGAAAAATATTCTCGACCAAAAAGACTTGCAGCTCCTGGGGGCTTTTGTCCCCGTTGCCCTTTCAAGGGAGGAAGCACATGCGGAAGGGGTAGAGCTTGCGCTTAAAACAGCAGGGCTGATGTACGAAGCAGGGTTTTCCAATGCCTTTATCGTATTGGCGGACAACAATGGTTCGGTAGAACAACGCACACAAAATGCGGGGCGAATAACCCCTGAAATGGGGCTATCATCCGCTCAATGGAAGGTATTTGCTTCAGGGGCTGAAAAAGTGGCCTCTGCGGTAAAGGAGAAATACCAAATGCGAACCGTTTTTCATCACCATTGCGGGGGGTATGTGGAAACTCCCGGTGAAGTCGAACGTCTGATGGAGCTTACTTCCCCAGGGTTACTCGGATTATGTCTCGATACAGGTCATTATGCCTTTGGAGGGGGAGACCCTGCTGAAGCACTGGAAAAATATGATTCCCGGATATGGCATGTCCATTTTAAGGATTATGATCCTGCCGTCGGACGGGAAGCACGTGAAAATGGCTACGATTATTTCAAATCTGTGGAAAAAGGCATTTTTTGTGAGCTCGGCAAAGGGATAGTGGATTTTGAAACCATTGTCGGGTTATTGAATAAAAAAGGATATGATGGCTGGATTGTGGTGGAGCAGGATGTGCTGCCCGGAATGGGATCCCCAAAAAAATGTGCGGCCGAAAACAGGGAATATTTGAAAACGCTTGGACTTTAAACCAAAAAAAAACCAGAAATGCAAAAAAGAAAAGTGGCACTGGCCGGATTAGGCCGGATAGGAAAAATACACCTGAAAAACCTGGCACAGAACTTCCCGGGGGTTGAAGTCGTTGCCGTTATGGATGTCTTTGACGAATCAAAGGCCATTGCAGATGAATACAATATTCCTGTATTTGTGAAAGATTTTGAGGCCCTTCTTGCAGTTGAAGGGGTAGAGGTCGTTATTGTCTGTTCACCCACCGATACCCATGCCGACTATGTCATTCAGGCAGCACGCGCAGGGAAGCATATCTTTTGTGAAAAACCCCTCGATCTTGATCTCAACAGGGTGAAAGAGGTGTTAGAGGTAGTGAAAGAATGCGGCGTTCATCTGATGCCGGGATTTAATCGTCGTTTTGACCCGGAATTTAAAAAGATAAGAGAACTGGTGGAACACGATGCTGTTGGGGATGTTCAGGTGGTGAAAATTACCAGCAGGGACCCCGGACCTCCCCCTGTTTCCTACATCAAAAGCTCGGGGGGGTTATTCCTCGATATGACCATTCATGATTTTGATATGGCCAGGTACATCTCGGGAAAACAGGTAAAAGAGGTTTTTGCCAAAGGGGCTGTGATGGTTGATCCTGAAATCGGAAAAGCCGGAGATATTGATACGGCAATGATCATCCTTACTTTTGAAGACCATTCGATGGCTGTTATCGACAATTCACGGAAAGCAGTTTACGGTTATGACCAGCGTCTGGAAGTATTTGGAAGCAAAGGAATGGCGCAGGCTGAGAATAATTTCCCCAACCACCATAAATTGTATACCGCAGAAGGGGTGTCGGGGGATTTACCGCTTCATTTTTTCCTGGAGCGGTATGACCAGTCTTATAATGAGGAAATGCACGAATTTATCCGGGCACTGGAAACAGGCGATGAGATGCCGGTAAACGGGAATGATGGTTTGCTTTCAATAGCTGTTGGCCTGGCCGCTGCAAAATCTTATAAGGAGGGGAGGCCTGTGCAGCTTAGTGAAATTATCTAACCGTGCACATGCAGAAAATGATCCATTTTTTACGGTTCTTTTTCATAGTTTCCAAATAGGTTTCGTATATTGTTTCTTCATTATTTCAAAACCATTACAATTCGGTTAAGATTACCGAAATGGGGAAAAATATCAATAACGGGTTCTATCTTTGCCGGAAATGGATATTAATTTGAAAAGTGACAGCTACATGGAAGACCATCAAGAAGGTGAAGAGAAATTAATCGCTTTGCTGTTCCGGACCTATTTTATCCCGCTTTGCTCCTATGCCCGGAGGTATGTGGGGAGAAAGGATGTTGCGGAGGATATTGTTGCTGATACCTTTTTTAAAATCTGGAAAAACCAGAAGAAAATCTCGCTTGACAAATCCCTGAAATCTTATCTTTTTCAGGCTGTTTACAACAATTCCATCTATTATTTGAGGCAACTGAAAAGTGAGGGGAGAATGGAAGACTATTTTTATGAGATGGTAAGTGAAAATATGGGGGTGCCCCAGGATGTAGACCAACCCTTCAGGAGTCTAATCCTTAAAGAGTTAGGAGAACGTATTGAAAAAGCCGTGGGCGGATTGCCCCCGCAGCAACAAAAGGCTTTCCGGCTTAAGCGGTTCGAGGGACTGAAGTTGAGCGAAGTGGCTGAAAAGATGGAAATCAGTGTGAAAACGGTGGAAATGCACCTCTCCAAAGCGCTTATAACCCTTCGGAATCAATTAAAAGATGACTATCCTGGGTTGCTGCTTTTTTTGTTATCTGAAAAAAAAATGCTTCCATGGTACAGGGTTTTTTGAACCTCATGCATGATAGTGTTAATTGTATGTTTTAATGGAATCAAAAGAATCAATTCAACATTTGATAGTCCGATTGTTCGCAGGAGAGGCCATTCCTGAAGAGAAGATTGAAATTCAGGAATGGCTGAACCTCTCTTCCGAAAACAGGAAGTTATTTTCAGAATTAAAAGATGTCTGGCTGGCTGCCGGCATCGATTCCAATGCTGATGGCTATCATACCGATAAAGCACTTCAACAATTCAGGAAGAAGATAGCCGCCGAAAACCAAAAAAAACTGCGCAGGCGCAGGATAGGAGAATTCCTTACATATGCCGCCATTGTTTTGTTGTTGATTGGTCTTCCTCTTTCCTGGTATGCCGGGAGAAAGGCTGCAAAAGAGCGTGATTCCTATACCACTATAACCAGTGCAGCCGGGGACAAAACAAGCATGGTATTGCCCGATAGCACTCATGTCTGGCTCAATTCCGGGAGCAAGCTCACTTTCAATAATAATTTCAGGAAAGGTTCCAGAGATGTATTTTTGGAAGGGGAAGCTTTTTTTTCAGTCATCAGGGACGAAGAGAATCCGTTTTTTGTCAGGACAGCTTTTTGTGAGGTGGAAGTGCTGGGAACCCGCTTTAATGTGAAAGATTATCCCAATGAAGAGAAAATGACTACAACGGTTGTGGAGGGGAGTGTGCGAATTTCCAGTTCACGCCAGCAGGCGGTTGTCAAACCCCGTCAAAAGCTTGTTTTCCACAAGCCCCGGAAAGAGATGAAAATATATAAACTCGAGGATACCCGGCCGGAGACCGAATGGAAAGATGGTCGTCTGGTATTTCGGAATGAATCGCTCGAAGACTTGAAACTTAAACTGGAACGCTGGTTTGATGTGGATATCTTGTTTGCCGACGAAGAAGTAAAAAAAGAACGGTTTACCGGCATTCTGGAACGGGAGAGTATTTTGGAGGCGGTTTCGTATTTCGGGTATTCACGTAAAGTAGGTTACCGTATTGAGGGAAACAAAATTACATTTTATACAAAACAATCTGAAAATTAAATGATTATACAATAAATATTAAAGAAGGGAAGGTCTGCACACCCTCCCTTCAAATTAATTAAACACAAAGTTTAACTTTTAAAATTGTACAAATTTATGAAAATTTATCGAAAACTGCCTCCCGGGGTATCCTGGGTGGAATGGAAGAAAGTGCTTAGAATTATGAAACTAACGTTGATTCTCATGTTGACTGTTGCTCTTCAGGTGCCTGCTTCTGTCTGGTCTCAGTCTGTGAAACTGGATGTGAAAATTTCGGATGCTCCCTTGCAGGACTTGCTTCAGCAAATTGAAAGCAAAAGCGATTACCGGTTTTTTTACAACAATGGCGATGTGGATGTTTCTCAAAGAGTAACTGTGGATTTGAAGGACAAAACCATTGGGGAAATTTTGACTTCAGCCCTTGCCGGATTTCCATACTCCTTTACGGAGTTGGAAAATCAATTAATTCTTATTGAACGGTCGGAATTTTCCGTTTCCGGGGAAGGAAACCAACCGGGCAAAACTGTTAGCGGGAAAATTACGGATTCTGGAGGGCAGCCCCTTCCCGGAGTAACTGTTTTGGTAAAAGGAACCAGTAACGGCACCATTTCGAGTACTTCAGGAGATTACACCCTGTCTGGGTTGACCAGCGACGATGTGTTGGTTTTCTCCTTTGTGGGAATGCAAACCCGTGAAGTGCCGGTTGGCGATCAGACCCGCATTTCGCTTCAAATGGAAGAAGCGACCATTGGAATTGAAGAGGTGATGGCCATTGGTTATGGTACCGTAAAGAAAAAGGATGTTACCGGTTCGATCGTCAATGTGGACACCGATGATTTCTCGAACCGTCCGGCAGCATCCATCAGCGAAGCCATGCAGGGAATGGTTTCCGGGGTAACCGTTGCTAACAATGGGGGGTCTCCGGCCGAGGATCCGATGATTCGCATCCGTGGACTGAGCACATTGAACTCTGAGGGGCCGCTTTGGATTGTAGACGGTGTGATCAATGCCAACGGGGTTGATCCCAATGAAATTGAATCCATAACTGTTTTGAAAGATGCTTCCGCCGCTATTTACGGGGCACGTGCCTCCGCAGGGGTTATTCTGGTAACCACAAAGTCGGGCCGTAAAGGGCTGAATGTTTCCTTCGATGTGAAATACGGCTGGAGCGAGGCCTGGAAGATGCTTGATCCGCTCAATGCAGAACAATATGCTGATTTTTATACCGAAGTCTATCAAAACTCGGGACAAACGGTTCCGGCCTTGCTGAGTGATCCCTATTTCAGGACCACCCGTACCAATTGGCTGGAAGCCATTATGCAAACCGGGGTTACACAGGATTACAGCATGACCATCAGCGGAGGTTCTGAAAAATCGACCTTCAGCTTGTTTGCCAACTGGAAGGACATCACCGGAACGCTGCACAATACTTTTAACCGGAACGGGCGTATCCGCATAAAATCTGACCACCAGCTTCATGAGCGGATAAAGGTGGGTGAAAATATTTCCATCACAACCGGAACCCGCCGGGGAACCAATACCACCAGTGGGTATACGGGATCAATCCTCGGTGCTGTTTACTATCCTCCTTCAGCCAAAATCTGGAGTGACAAGGAAAACGGAATCTACAGTGGTGTTGTGGATCCTAATGATGTGGATGTCAGTCTGGCCGGACAGTTTGGTGACCTGTTGAACCAGTATGCCAAACTGGACCGGATGAATGGGGATAATCCAAATATCAATGCACTGTTTAATGGCTGGGTGGAAGTCGGTATTCTGGATGGCCTGGATTTTAAATCGAATATATCGTATAATTATTCGCAGAATTACAACAAATATTTCGATTACCGGATTTTAGAGCCCGGGAAAGTGTATGACCGGAACATCCTGCATACCAGTGCCGGCGTCAATAAGTCGCTGGTGGCCGAGCAGTTACTTACTTATGAAAAAGAGATTGCCAAACACCGGGTGTCTGCTTTAGCTGGTTACACTGCCGAGGAATATCAGTGGCAGAGTTTCGGAACAGCGGCACGCGAATTTGCTTCAGAAGCGGACTGGGCACAGCACTATGTGAATGCCTCCGATTTTGATACCGATAAGCCCTATTCTAATTTTGCCGACAATGCCCTGGTCTCTATGCTGGGTCGTGTGGCTTATACTTACGACAACAAATATTACCTCACCGGAGTAATCCGCCGTGACGGTTCTTCCAAAGTGACCAAAGATTACCGCTGGGGAACGTTTCCTTCGGTATCGGTTGCCTGGCGACTTTCCCAGGAAAGCTTCCTGAGTGATGTCGAATTTTTGGATGATCTGAAAGTGCGCGCTAGCTGGGGGAAGATGGGGAATATCAACCCATTGGGTAATTATGAATTTGCCGTTCCGCTCAGCAGTACATACGTTCTTACCGGTGAGCCACCGCAACGCGTTCAGGGATATTATATGAACGGCATCAGCAACGAGGAGCTGCAATGGGAAACCACCACGAGTCAGGACATTGGTTTTGACGTTCTTTTACTCGATTCCCGTCTTTCGGCTGCTTTTGATATCTATTCCAAAAGCGTTACCGATATGCTTGTGGAACCTTCCCTGATCGATTTTGCCGGTGTAGATAATGCGCCCTGGATCAATATCGGAGAGGTGAAAAATACCGGTTATGAATTGATGGTTGGCTGGAATGACCAGGCTGGTGATCTGAAATACAGCGTGTCAGCCAATGTTTCCCACAATAACAATGAGTTGGTAAAATATACCGATACCAAAGATTTTGAAGTGCATGGCAACCATGTGCGTTCATCGCTCTACCCGTTCCGTTCGGAGGTGGGCCAACCCCTTTATTCGTATTACCTTATTGAATCGGACGGGATTTTTCAGACCGATGCGGAAGCCGAAGCTTATACCAAAGACGGGTATATGATTCAGCCCAATGCCAAAGCCGGTGATTTAAAATTTGTGGACTACAACGATGACGGAAAAATCGATGGCTACGATAAACAGTTCATGGGAGATTACTATCCGGATATTACCTATGGAATGAATTTCCGGTTTGAATACAAAAACTGGGATGCTAACTTGTTGTTCCAGGGGGTGCAGGGAGTTGATATTTTTGCGGGTTATAAATTCACAACCTACCAGCCCACTCAGGGATATAACGTTTTAACCGAAGCATTGGATGCCTGGACCGAATCGAACAGCGGGTCGGATATCCCCAGACTGAAATTGATCGATGAAAACAATAATTATGGCACAGAATCGGACTGGTACCTTGAAGATGGTTCTTACCTTCGTCTTAAAAATATGTCGGTAGGCTATACCATTCCTGCAGAACTTACTAACAAGATTGGTACTTCAGCGATCCGGCTTTTTGTAACCGGTCAGAACCTGCTTACGGTAACCAAGTATTCAGGATTTGACCCTGAAGTTGGGGAAAACGGACTGGATATGATGAAATATCCGCAATCAAGAACCATTATGGTTGGAGCTAACATTAATTTTTAATCCATTAAAATCAGATATAAAATGAAGAATTTAAAATATTTAATCGTTGTTTTGCTGGCAATTCAGTTTGCCGGGTGTTCAGAGGACTTCCTGGAAAGGTCGCCCGAAGGCGCGCCGTCATCTTCCAATTTCTGGCAAACCGACCAGGATGCGATTTTAGGGACCAATGCGATTTATGCGGAAATGGGAGCTGAAGAGATGTACGGGCGCGGATATATGTGGTTAATCAATGCATCTGACGATATGATTGACGGAAGGAATAAAAGTTATATCGGAGCGTTGAAAAATTTTAATCACGATGGAGACGTAGGCTACCTGAATTCCTCATGGGAAAACCACTGGAAGACCATAAAAATATGCAACGATGTGGTTCGGAACCTAAAACGAATGGATGAAGAGGGGCTTATCTCACCAGATGTGAGGGATTTTTGCCTGGGACAAGCTCATTTCGTTTCTGCCTGGATGTATGTCGAACTGGCTTATCATTA
>CAYTDH010000098.1:0-1103 GCA_964436325.1 uncultured Tangfeifania sp. | reverse complement strand
GTGGTTTCCAATGAGCAGGAAGGAAGTATGCTCCCCGGTGTGATGCTTGAAAATAAGGGCTGGGGAAGATACAACGGATGGGGGTATTTCCAGCCGGTGAAGAACCTCGATGATGCCTTTGAAGAAGGAGACCACAGAAGAAAGGCTACGCTGATAACACACGGCGATGTCATCGAAAACTTTTTTGGAGAGGATTTTACCTGGTACCAGACCTCAAATAACCTGACCGGTTTCATGTTCAGTAAATACCTGGATCCTTACCAGAATGCCGATCCAATCGGAAATACCATTAACACCAGCGGGGATTATGTGACAACCGACTTGTGGATTCCGCTGCTTCGTTTTGCAGAAATCGTTTTGTGGAAAGCGGAAGCCAAGCTAATGAATGGTCAGAATGCGGATGCAGAAATCAATATGATACGCGACCGGGCTGGTTTGCCGCCCAAGACCAATTGTACCATGGAAGACCTGAAACATGAAAGGAGGTGTGAGTTTGCGGGCGAGTTTGCCGATCGCCATTTCGATCTTGTTCGATGGGGTGATGCGCAAAGTGCCTATGCAGAACCGCTTTATGGGGTTATAGGAACGTATGACGAAAATAATGAACTGATAAGTACGGAGGTGAAAGAAGTGTGGCCAGCCCGGAACTACAATCCGGAGTACCACCACGTGTGGCCGCTTCCGCCCAATGAGATAGAGAAAAGCATTGGCACCGAAGGAGAATTGGTGCAGAATGCCGGGTGGTAACCCCCGGCTTTGTATGAAAAGCAGAGAGGCTCAAAAGTGGAAAGCCTCCCTGCTTTTCTGCTTTTTAAAAATGTGAAAGGGAAACGGATAAAAAGGTTGATCAATGATGCGGTTTGTGATTCCATTCTTTTTGGTGTTGGTTTTAGCAGGATGCACATCCGAAGAGAAGCTGAAACAGAGTTATCTGGAGCAGTTGGATGCCCCGTCAGAGGAGGTTGTTGAATTTGAATACCCCCTGAATGGGACCGTCTTTCCTCCCGAATTTCCGGTTCCTTCCGTGTTGTGGCTCGATGAAGCACAACAAAGCAAAAAATGGTTCCTCCATGTAGAGGTTGATCCCAGGGAAACACTTTTTT